>NZ_JACJFF010000045.1:0-40583 GCF_014164465.1 Vibrio sp. SG41-7
TGTCAGTTCTGAGTGAAATCATCACGTCAGTCGTTGAGAAGAAACCGTACCCGAACGTTTTTGATCTATAAACTGCACATGCTTCTTCAGGAATGGTAAGTCAAGATACCTCGGTGAACGCTTACAAGCAAGCGCACTCAAAGCCGCAGCGATGCCACTGACAATGAGCAGCTTCGAAAAGCCGGAGATCAGCCATCAAGACACAGTGAACGACCTACTCGCTCAGGTCGAGCCGAACAACATGGTCACGACCATTGAAAATCTAACCAACTTCACCAACCGTTTTTATACTACTTCTACTGGTGTCGCTGCTTCAGATTGGCTTTTAGAGCGTTGGGAAACAGAAATTAAGGATGTGCCGTATGCGTCTGCACGCCAGATCACGCATGCCGAATACCCACAGAAATCCGTTGAAGTGACACTGCTTGGCGCTAAATATCCTGAAGAGATCGTCGTGGTTGGTGGGCACCTTGATTCGACCGTTGGATCTTGGACAAGCGAAGGCACCATCTCACCGGGAGCCGATGATGATGCGTCTGGCATTGCAACGGTAACAGAGTCGCTTCGCCTGATGATCGCCAGCGGTATTCAACCAGATAAGACCATTAAGTTCTATGGTTATGCTGCAGAAGAAGTCGGGCTGCGTGGCTCACAAGATGTCGCCAACGCTTTAAGAGATGAGCAAGCAAACGTTGTATCGGTACTGCAATTAGACATGACCAACTACAACGGTTCAGCGCACGATATCACCTTCATCACAGACTATACCGACAGTAACCTCACCGCCTACTTAAGCGAGCTGATCGACACTTACGCTAGTGAGATCAGTTACGGCTTTGATGATTGTGGTTATGCCTGTTCTGATCACGCCTCTTGGCACAATGTTGGCTACCCAGCTGCCATGCCATTCGAAAGCATGTTCAATGATTACAACCCAAGTATTCATACAGAGCACGACACGCTTGAGAACTCAGATCCAACGGCGACACACGCGACCAAGTTCGCCAAACTGGCGATTGCTTACCTTGTCGAAACCAGCCTTGATTCGCCTGTTGCAGGTCCTAAAGAGCTGCAAAATGACGTGCCTGTTGAAGGTCTTACTGCTGGATATGGTGAAGAGCAATTCTTCACATTTACGACGGAAAGTGCAGGTCAGTTAACGGTAACATTAACCGGCCCTCGAAGTGGCGATGCCGACCTTTACGTGAAACATAATGGTACCGTATCGAAAGCAAGCTACGATTGCCGTCCATACCAGAACAGCAGCAACGAGCAATGTGTATTGAACAAACCTGCGGGGGAATTCAACATCATGGTGCGCGGCTACCGTAACTTTAACGATGTCACCATCGTCGCTAACTTTGTGCCGGATTGGCTGTAACTAATCACTAGGTTTACTCGGCCAACCAATTGGCTAACCACTTAGGCAAAAAACATAACGCAGCTGACTGGCTGCGTTTTTTGTCAGTGGCAACATAGATGTAGATGTAAATGAAAATAGTTACTTCACCAAAAGCTAATTAAGCATCCCTGAATGTAAATAAGAGATTATATTTTAATTAAGTAATTTGAACCCCTTACTCCCAACACGCCTACCTTATATTCAATTCTATAAATAACCAACACGAATAATAAAGCGATCACTTAATTAGTTAATGCTTATTCTATTGCTCTCTAACCACGAGAATATAATACCCACCACCTAAGTCTCTAAACAATTTAAATATAATTACACAAACTTTCATTTAATGATTTATTTAAAGTAAGTCAACGCTATATACCTATTATAAATAAGGGTAAAACCAAGAAGCGAACTCAAGACAACAAATAAACAACCAATATAAACAACAAGTAAGACCAGCTCAATTACGAGACACCGGTCCAATTAAAATAAGCACTCCATACACCAAATAAATAGGATCTCAATGCATTTAATAAATATTGCATATATTAACTAGATGTATATTATCTATAAATAATCCAGAGTTATATGCGCATTTTATAAGTGTTATATTATTTCTATTCAGACATTTATCTGAATGATAAGAAAAATCAAAAATAATCAACACTACTTATATTGGAACAAGTTATGAGTGCTAAACTAAAAATAATGCTTTCTATTATGGGGCTAACTGTCATGTTAATCATGACGACAAGCTTTTTAAGCTGGAAGAATTTCGAAACTTCTTCGACGATAAGTTATAAGAAACAGTTGGGATATAAATCTCAACTTATCGCAGATACTATCGGACAAAAAATTAATCGCTACTTTGATATTTTGAAAGTAGTGAGCAATGAGCTGTCGTTCGATGAGCGTGGTCAGGTCGACACCTCACGAGCAATCACAACTCTCCATAGTGCCATGAGCTCAACCAAGGTTACTAACATCTACTTTTCTCTAGCGGATGGCACTTCTTACTCGTCAAAAACCAATGGCATCATCGAAAACTTTAATGCCAAAACCAAACAACGTGAATGGTTTTTGAAAGGTATGAGCGGCCAAGACAAGATCATTACTCGCCCTTATCTAGCGACAACAGGTGATCAGGTGATGTCCCTCGCCATGCCGATCTACAAACAAGGCAAAATTGTGGGTGTTGTCGCGCTTAACATCTTGGTTGAAGATCTCAGCAAGTTCACAGAACACCTCACCACGAACAACAAGATCTTTGTCACTCGTGAAGATGGTTTTATCTTAGCGGCACAAAGCTCATCCGTGGTAGGAAAAAATATCTTCAACGAAATTCCATCTTTCAAAAATCGAGATACCTCTCGTGAAGAAAGCTTTGAATATGTTTATCAAAACACTGAGTTCTTGGCATCAGCCGCTAACATCAAAGGCCTTGGTTGGAGTGTATGGGCGTGGGATAAAGAGACCAATGTTAATCAAGACTCAAAAGATAACCTCACTGAAACTCTGATCACCTCTTTGACGCTACTGCTTATTTGCGCGGGTTGCGTGTACTACGTTATTGAAGTTTTGGTTTACCGCCCACTCGGTGGAGAGCCAAGCGAAATTGAAGCGACAGTAGCTAAAGTGGCCTCTGGTGACTTTACCGCAATCAAACAACAACAGGGCAAAGCGATTGGTATCAATGCTGCAGTTAACGATATGGTCAATGAGCTGAGCACCACAATTGAGACTATCCGTAACTCATCGAACAACCTGTTTACCTTTGCCGAAGGCATAACCAACGCAGCCGACAGCGTGAATGCCAGTTCTGCCTCGCAAATGGAACAGTTAGAGCAAACTTCGACGGCAATGAACGAAATGTCGGTCGCTGTAGATGAAGTCGCACAAAACGCTCACCGAGCTTCAGAAGCGGCGATGCAAGCAGCGCAAGAAGCACAGTCTGGCAATCAAACGTTTGATACTGTAAATCACAGTATTGTGAGCCTCTCTCAAGGGATTCAAGAAGTTTCCGACGTCATCAACACCGTAGGTGAGAAAACCTCAAGTATTGGCACCGTATTGGACGTGATCAAAGACATTGCAGACCAAACCAACCTGCTTGCCCTTAACGCTGCCATTGAAGCTGCACGAGCAGGTGAGCAAGGCCGAGGTTTCGCGGTTGTTGCTGACGAGGTCCGTAACCTAGCCAACCGCACTCAACAGAGCACCAATGAGATTCAAGAGGTGATTACTTCATTGCAGCATGAAGCCAATAGCTCTATGGATATGATGCAGATGAACCGAGAAGCATCAAATGTCACCATGGAGAATGCGAAACGAGCGCAGGCTTCACTCAATGAAATCTCGAGCTCTATCACCGTCATTGAAGACATGAATACACAGATAGCCACAGCGACTGAAGAGCAAACCCTTGTCGCAGGCGAAATCAACCAGAGTATCGTTGACGTCAATGACAAAGCCCGTGAGACACACAGCTTGTCTGCATCGAACCAAGAGAAAGCGTCGGAGCTTATTGCACTGTCTGAGAAGCTCACGCAAGCAGTCAGTACCTTTAAGCTAAACCATTAATCTCAGCAAGATTCAATAACGACTGATTAGGGGAAACGGCTCCCCTAATCACAACACCATAGCTAAACCTCAAATCACCACCTGGGTGATTTGAGTAAACGATTTTTCGAAGTACCCCACACAACAACCTCTAGTTATCTCTTTTCCATCTCGGCAAGGAGAGGCTTTTTGCTTTCTAAATTAAGCATATAACTTCGCTAACAATAAGGATAAACCTATGAAGTTAAAAAGATTAGCACTCATTACTGCTATGATTTCATCAAACGTCAATGCCTTTCAGGTCTGTAACATCGGAGACGAATATAACGTCTTGGACAGCGAAAGCTTTCATCAGATCCGACAGAAAAACTATGATGCCTTCGGTGAAGGCATTACTCCTGAAAACCTGTTTCCATCATCGCCAGAGCACATAGTCGACTTAAAACCCTCTCTCTCTGAAGCCAGTGATGTTTTCCCTGAAACTGCCACCTTGCTAGAAACAGGACCCGCCTCAGCCGTTACGCTAGCACCTGAGGAAGCAGCAAGACTGATGGACACTTTGGGCCGTTCAACGACAGGGCTAGCGCAAGGTGCATTAGAAGCTCTGGGACCGATTGGCGACGCGGTAGCCGTTGGACTTTGGGCAAATGAGGTCGCAACTAGCTTCCAAGATGAATCACGTACCTCTTACGACCGATTTGCTACAGTAATGGGGCTCGTCGATTGGTTTGGCGTTTTAAAACTTCCCGCGAGGGAGATCGACCGCCAAATTTTGAGTAGTCGCTGGGATAGAACTGCAGCAGGTAACCATTACAGTTATCACGTTCATGAGGATCTCGTCACCCAGCAAGATTTAAGAGACAAAATTTATTGGGCCGAACTCGCCTCAGACCAGCAAGCAATGTGGAACGCCGTAGCACGCGGCTTTGCCACCGATCTTGCCCTCAAATACCAGCAGCATTATCAAGAAGTGGTAAAGGCTCAGACCATTATGGCGGAAGAGCTCATCACCGCGGTCGACCACGAGCTACGCAAAGCCATGTTTAGCCAACTGGCTCTCGACCATAAAGACTCTCGTCTGTTTGCATCAGATATTGCCGCTAGCTGTAACGAGGAAACTCGAGTGCTGGCAGACCTTTATCCTGAGCATGATGCTGAAGAGAGTAATTCCCTACCACCAGCATTACCTTCAAAACGCCAAGCGAACCGCGCACTGGCCAAACTTCAGCATTGTCAGCAGAATC
The DNA here is from genome assembly GCF_014164465.1 of Vibrio sp. SG41-7. NCBI lineage: Bacteria > Pseudomonadati > Pseudomonadota > Gammaproteobacteria > Vibrionales > Vibrionaceae > Vibrio > Vibrio sp. SG41-7. Next base: position 5,206 of record NZ_JACJFF010000045.1, read on the forward strand.
TTCTAGATCAAGCAATTGCCAAACTGAATGAGTTACGAACAGGTCAAATTGAAGGACTTGACCAAGCTGCAGTTCAACAGCTTTATACACGCACACTTGCAGCCAAAACCCAGATCATTGAAACCGCGGACAACCATGTCAATTTGCTCAAGAGTAAGTTGCAAAAAGAGATGTTCACACAAGGTGAAATCGCCGTTGAACGACTATTCCGCTCAGGCTCTGTAGAGACCATGCATAATTTCTTCAAGGGACAAGCCGAGCGCAATGCCATTGACGAAATGACACGCAGTATTCTTGGCCGTCCTGCGACCACACAAGAAATACGCAACAAAGAGATTATTCTCCAAAGCGGCTACAGAAAGTGCGTTCGTATTGGTATTCTCGGAGGAGACCCGAATTTTCGTGGCTGTGTCGAATATGCTTGGATACCAGCGGAAACTCGCCCGTTTAATCCGTCTGAAGATACGGTTATTGCGCAAATCTACCCGCCGAATAAAGAAGCGGTGAAGCGAGTTCTTTTCGATACGTTAAGCACCTTAATTGCCGATGGCTGGAACTCAGAAGACGAGGAGCATTGGTTAGAGCAACAGATCTTGAACTTTTCTGCGCAGCAGCGCCTAAAACAACAAGCCGAATTCGATAAACAACAGGTTTATCACTGGTTACTGGACTCAAGCGCAATGCTTGAAGGTGAATGTGGTGGCGGTAGCGCATGTGCTGGGTGGAGCTTGTCTTACCTTCAAAAAGAGAGTCTTTCACGACAAGCGTCGCTGCATTACATCAACAATTGGCACGCAAACTACTCAGGCAAAGGCGCCTATGTGCACTCAAAGCGCTATCAAAAGCTTGGTAGCTTGATTACCGCTGCGCTAGAAAGCGAATGGCAAGCTAAGAGAGCTGTCGAATTTTATAGCTTCACTTACCCAGGTAGCATTGATCTCCAAAAAAATGCACCACTGATTTATTCCGCACTGAAATCATCCTCACTGGATCTTGCTCATCTGGAAGGCAACACGCTGCAACTCGCGAAAGGGATCGTAAAAACTCGTCTTGCTGAAGCGATCAGTGTCTCAGACAGCAACAGTGTTGAGTGGCTACATTCACAAGTGGGCCAATTCCAGCGCTATACGTCGATCATCCACTCTCAACATATCTCTACTGGGCACTACGCCTCTGGGGAAGGTGAAGTCACCGCTCTGTTTTCAGAGATGCTGCCTGCGCACCTGATGCGCTACCTGATTTCAGACATCATCCCTGATAGCTACGATGCCCGTATCGTGCGCTCTATTGACGCCATCTTTAACCCAACGTCTGAACTCAATCAACAGCTCGATAAATTAAGTAACACCAACGAAAACTTTACCGATAAACCGGGTCGCAGCTGCATAATTTACTACCCATACCTTAAGAGTGCACTGCTTGATGTTGCGGCTGATGATGACCTGTATTGGATTTCACCTATCTCAGAATGGTACGACGCCGTCACTCGCCAACAGCTCAATATGTTTGGGGCGTTGAAGTTTGCCGTCATCAATCAGAACAATTTCGGCATTCCATGTGATTTAAGCCCTAACAGCTACCAATACCAATAAAGGGCGGACACTATGAATACTCGTTTTTTATTACTTCTCTGTTGTCTGAGCTTGACTGCCTTCTCTCAACCGTTTGATGCGCTCAAACAGCCAAACCGTTCAGAGGAAGAGGTCACCCAGCTAGCAGAAGACTTCAACGACTGGTCAAAGGCTTCCAATGGTTGGCGCTACTCCTTCATAACTGCCAATGAAAAGGAAGCTGTGGAAGACTTTTCAATTTCCGGCTATCAGACCGCTAATGACTACCTAAGAGCAACTGACACCTCAACATGGGGCGTCGCGGGGGCGGATGCGAGGCAGTACATTCGCACGGTTAAATCGGCTCTCAACAAGCTGCCAAAATACAAAGGGACCGCCTATCGAGGGACTTGGGTAAAACTATCTCTGCTTAACAAGCTCGAAGAGGGGGACGTGTTGGTCGAGCCAGCATTTACTTCAACCTCTACTCTCCCAGAAGTCGCTAAGCGCTTTTCGGTAGTGCATCCCAACTCCCCACAAAGGCTCAAGCGAGTGCTGTTTGAAGTAAAGATCAATCAAGGGGGTCACACCATTGCAGGGCTTTCGGAATACAGCAAAGAAGCAGAGGTTCTATTTGCGCCAAATGCACACTTTCGAATCACCCAGATAGAGCGAACTTCTAACCATACCTACATCGGCGTTGAGACAGTGAAGGCGTCTGCCGTCAAAAATACTCAGAAATATAACCTCTATTCAGGCGAAGAAGTAGAAGCATCATTTTGGCACTCTCTCGTTTGCACATAAACTAAGGATCAAGCAATGAAAAAATTTATTGGAGTGCTTTGTCTCTCTTTAATGACAAGTTTTTCGGCACTAAGTGAGGAGTTTCCTGAGTTTAAAGGGCGTTCACTCTCCTATCAGGCGCAACAACAAATTGCGGATGACTTGATGGATTGGGCAACGACGCACCATGTAAAAGCAGAAAAAAAGATGGTGCCAGAAGAGTATTCCGCAATCAAAAACTATGGCCGAGTGGATCACGACGTGGTCAATGAATACATGAGGGCGGGAGAACCTGAAGGGTATTTGTCAGAAATGTTTGGTCGTACATTAAAGTCGCGAGTCTTTCATATGCGGAATGTGATGAATAAATTACCCAACTACAAGGGTACCGTTTATCGAGGTTCATCAATCAAGAACTCGCTACTGGAAAAGCTCAACATCGGTGACATTCTGCACGAGAAAGCGTTTTTATCGGCTTCGACATTACCGAGTGTTGCCAAGAACTTTTCGTCTGCTGGCGTTTACGAAGGCGCCTCTGCAGCTCAATTCAAAATTGAGTTAAAGTCAGCAGGTCGAGCGATCAATGCTTACACGTTCAAACCGGATGAAGCTGAAATACTCGCTAAGCCCAACACTTACTATCGAGTAGAAGCGCTTGAAAAAATATCGCCACACAGAAACTACATCAAGATGAGAGAGGTAAAAAGCCCTAGTCGTTATCTGAAGGCTGAACCCGATATCCATATATACGATAGCTTTAATGGTGAAGAAGTCTCCCTTAGAAATCGCAGTTCCCTCTACTGCCTGTAGCGTGATGCACCTGTCGATGGCGTAATGCACTTGTCTATAGCGTAATGCACCGTCTTCTCAGGTTATGTTCTTAACGAGCGATTAAATACAAAAAGACCATCATTATGATGGTCTTTTTTATTACTGAGATTCGCTAATCTAGCGCTATTAGCTTGCGGTTTTACGCATCACCTTGCCACAAATGTACTCACCAATCGGCATTGCCGAAGTCGCTGCTGGCGATGGTGCATTGCACACATGCAAGCTTCTTGGGCTTTCGGCAAACAGAAAATCATGAACCAAAGTGCCATCTTTGAGAACCGCTTGGGCACGAATGCCTGCTGGGTAAGGTTTGAAATCTGACACCGTAATGCTAGGGCAGTACTTATTAACCAACTTTAGATAGCCCGGCTTCCACCACGAGTTTTTAAACTCGACCAAACCGGTTTTTAGATTATTCGCAGTCACTTTCCAAAAGCCCGCAAAGCTCAGCATCTGCCAAGTGTCTTTGAAACTAAAGTTAAGCTTGCCATAACCTTCTCGCTTCCAGCCTTGAACTGCATTTGGCCCTACTGTTACGGAGCCATCAATCATGCGTGTTAAATGCACGCCCAAGAAAGGCAGTTCTGGGTCAGGGATAGGATAGATAAGATGATTCACCACTTGGTTGTGTTTAGCATCCAACTGATAATATTCACCGCGATATGGGACGATTTGGAAGTCGGTTTCAATGCCAAGCATGCTGGTCATTCTGTCGGCCATCAAACCAGAGCAAGTGATCAAGAATCGGCTGTTCAGTTGTAGAGTTTGACCATCTACTTTGCACGTTAACTGCACCTCATCTTCTTGCTCATCTGCCATAATCACCTCAGTACCAAGGCTAAGTTTGCCACCCGCTTCAACAAACTCTTGGGCCATCACTTCGGTGACTTTTTTGTAGTCGACGATACTGGTGGTTTTGACATAAATCGCGCCCAAGCCCGTAATGTTCGGCTCGGCAAGTTTCAGCTGCGCTTGATCTAAGAGGTCGACATCAATGTCGTTATCATGACAACGTTGATAGAGCTTGTTCATGCGCTCCACTTCCTGCTCATTGGTCGCGACCAACAGCTTGCCACAGTTTTCGACAGGGATATCGTGCTGACTGCAAAAGGCGATGGTGCGCTCTACGCCACGCTTACAAAAATCCGCCTTTAAACTGCCCGGAGCGTAGTAAACGCCAGCGTGAATCACACCACTGTTATGGCCCGTTTGGTGCTGCGCGAAGCCACGCTCCTTTTCGACTAAAAGGATACTTTTATCAGGGTGAGCTTGCTGTAATTGCCATGCCGTCGACACACCAACAATGCCACCACCAACGATAATATAGTCGTATGTTGAGTTCATAATATTCCTACATTCAATCCTTTTAATTATAGGGAAGACGCGACAGTGTCAGGTTCGGTTTGAGGCAAAGATTCTTGCTCATCTTCCGATTCCTTCTTCACTTGATTAGCATCGTATTGACGAGCCGTGTGAATAAAGAGACCAACGAAAAGTGCAACGCACACTAGGCGAATCACGACTGAAATATCAGGCCAAACTAATGCCACACCCAGCACGATTAACACAGCACGAGTCAGCAGATTAATTTTATTTTCTAGATAGCCTTCAATCGCAGCAACAAACGCGTAAGTACCAATAATAGCAAAACCACCCGTGACCAAAACGGAGGTCACATCCCAACTTACTAAGTTGGTGTAGGCAATCAACAATGGCACTAAGTACAAGCCTTTTGCGATCTTCCATGCCATTAAACCGGTTCTCATTGGTGGCGTTTTAGCAATGGTCGCGGCAGCAAATGCGGTTAAGCAAACTGGCGGGGTTACGTTGCTGTCTTGCGATAGCCAGAAAATGATCAAGTGTGCAGAAAGCAGTGCAAGGCTGATCGCTTCTAAGCCCAAGCTTTGCTCAAGCAGAGTTTCGACAAAATCAGCAGGGACTAACGCAATCATCTCTTTGGCGGTTTCGAGTGCCATTGGCGCATTCAGTAAATCTAATTTTTCTGGCGCCGCCAACATGAAGATAGCTTTCGCCTGTTCAGGTAACTGACCCGAAACCAACAAGTCTAGCAACTGGCTTTCAGCAATCAGTTTGTATAAGGCAGGAGCCGACAGAGTACCCAACACGATGTAAGCCGCGGTTACCGGTAAGCCCATACCCAGAATCAAAGATGCCAGTGCGATTAAGGCTATCATCACCAACAAATCACCGTTCGCCCAGCTGTTGATCATCAATGAGAAGGTGTTACCAATACCCGTCGTGCTGATCACGTTGATAACGAGGCCAATGCCCACCAACAACACCGCCGTGGTCGCCATGTTTTTCGCGCCTTGAGAAAGCGCTTCGATGATCGCCTTTGGACCCATTTTGTGATTTTTAGAGAACCATGAAGCCACGACGACAGACAGAATCGAGATACCCGCTGCGTAAGTCGGTGTGAAGCCCTTCACCAACAAAGTCACCAACACCGCTAATGGGATCAAGTTATGCCAGCCCGACAGCAAGACCTTCAATAGAGGTTCACAGCCAGAAGTGACTTTTTGCACGCCACTGCGTTTTGCTTCAATACGCACAAAAAAGGCCACCGACAAAAAGTAGATAAGCGCAGGTAAGAAGGATACTGCAATGATGTCGACATAAGGGATCTGCGTGTAAGACGCCATGATAAACGCACCTGCACCCATCACTGGTGGCATCAACTGCCCGCCCGTCGATGCGGCCGCTTCAACACCGGCCGCGAAACGCGAAGGGAAGCCGGCCTTTTGCATCAAAGGAATACTGATCACGCCCGTCGATACGGTGTTTGCTACGCTCGAACCGGACACCGAGCCCATCAAGCCTGAGCCAATTACCGCGATGAAGCCCGGGCCACCAATAACTTTGCCAGCCGCTGCGCGAGACACATCAATGATGTAATCACCGACACCCGAACGCACTAAGAATGCGCCAAATAGGATGAACATGAACACGAAGGTCCAGCTGATTCTTGAGATAGAACCGAACATCCCTTCTGATGAGTAAAAGCTTCGATAAAGCAGTGTTTCAAGGCTCAAGCCCGGGAAGTGGAAAATACCGCTGGTCCATTGTCCCCACAGCACCACATAGCTCAAACACACCAAGATAAGCACCGGAATAAACCAGCCCATGGTACGACGAATCAGCTCAATAACGATGGCGATCGCCAAAATAGAGAAGAACCAATCACTGGCGATGAACTTAACCCCTCGCTCATACAAAGCATCTTCTGCAAAGGGAATGTAGATAAGACAAGCCAAAGCCGCCAAGGCAATGCCGATATCGACCGCCAGAGCGATCTTGCTCTTTTTCAGCGAGATATGGGCGGGATACCAGAGCGCACAAATGATCGCAAAACCAGCAAAGTGGGTCGCTGAGATCCAAAGCTCTGGCAAGGTAGATAAGGTGTTAAACCAAATGTGTAATAGGGAAAGAATTACTCCCATGGTTGTTATCGCTTTGCCTACCCACGGAAAATCCGTTCGGGTCGGCAATTCAAATTTTTTCAGTTCCTGCTGCAGCGAATCGCTCATAGAAAACTCCTGCTCTCCGCAGCAAACACGAAGAGAAAATCCATAAAGTGAGGAGGTGCACGAACACATTCTTGAGCGAACGTGCACCAAGCAATTAAGTCACGAAGGGTGTCTTTGTTTAGCTAACGTAAACCGTCATTCAGCGAAAACCGTTAGTTAACGATCAACTCAGAAGGGACATCGATGCCCACTTCTTGGTAGTAACGTGCAGCGCCCGGGTGAAGTGGAACAGGCAGACCTGCAATCCCTTTCTCGAGTGCCATTGCTTTGGTTGCTTTGTGGATACCTTGTAGGAAAGGTAGGTTTTCGTAGATAGCTTTGGTCAGCTGGTACACGTCTTCTTCAGAGATGTCTTCACGAACCGCTAGGAAGTTGGGTTGAGCAATAGTGGTGATCGGCTTATCAACACCTGGGTAAGTGTTAGCAGGGATCTCGTACTTGGTCCAGATATTGTAATCACCGTTCGCTTGTTTGATTTGCGCATCAGTAAACGACAGGATTTGAATGTCTTCACCCAAGGCTGCAAACGCTTGAGTTACCGCACCAACAGGCACGCCAGCGGGCGTATTCATACCATCGATGGTGCCATTTTGTAGTGCGCTGGCACTGCCGCCGTAACCCATAAAGGCGAGTTTAAATTGTTCTGGGTTAACCGACAGGCCTTGCATGATCTGGCGTCCTGAATTCTCTGTACCTGAGTTCTTTTTACCGATAGAGAATTTTTTGCCGTTTAGATTTTCTAAATCACTCATGGTGCCCGTTTCCGTCAGATCAGAGCGCACAATAAAGTGTTCAACGTTTTGCCATAGCATAGAGACTGAACGCAGTTGTTTTTGACTGCCTGACTTCTCATATGGACCAAGCCCTTGCCACGCCCACGCGCCATACAAACCTTGCAGAATGGCAAACTGTGCTTCGTTCTCATTGAGAAGTTTCACGTTCTCGCCCGATCCTGCAGAGCTGATAGCCGCCAAAGAAAAGTGCTGCTTTGGCGCAAGCTTAACTTTACTCAATGTCGCTAGAGCAACACCTACCGGATAGTAAGTCCCACCCGTTGAGGCCGTCGCTAAAATGTAGCTGCGATCTTCTTGAGCTGAGGCGTTACTGATAAGGCCAATAGAGGCCATTGCGATTGCTAAAGTTTTAACTAGCTTGTTGTATTTCATTATTACTCTCCATGTAGAGTTATTCACGTTATATTTTTGTTAACAACAATTGCTAGATAGCAAGCACAATGCCAATTTTTAAATTACTGTTTTTATTGATATTTATTTCAAAAGCCACCTAAAGTAAGCCATTTCTTGCTTATTTGACTACGAATCAATGAGCTATTTTTTGCTTATCCCAAACCGCGAATAACATCGGTTTAAAGGTAGCCAAGTCACACTGTGTTACATTTGCGTGATCAATGTTTATAAAATGATAAATATCTGATGAGCCATTTTTTGCTCATTGATTCCAGACAACACTTCTAATCTCATCATCAATTACGAATCGACATAATCGCTTCGGTTCAACGCATAACGCACCATCTTTTGGTTTAATGTTCGACGAGGTAAATCCAAATCTTGCATAACATCATTGATGCGCCCCTGATAACGCACTAGCGCATCATGAATCACTTTCCGCTCAAAGCTCTGCACTTGAACCGCCAATGGGATGCCCGCCGTTGTGGACTCTGTGACAGAGTTGGGGCGACACGCCAAAATATCGCCAACAGTCAGGCTTTCATCCAGTGCGAAACGAATCGCGACATTACGCAGTTCACGCACATTGCCCGGCCACGCATACGACAACAAGGCATAACGATCGGCCTCACTGGCAACTCGGGTTTCACTGTTCGCTTCTTGAGTGAAGTGTTCGAAAAGGATCAAAGCATCGTCTTCTCGTTCGCTAAGGGGAGGCAGATGCAGTTGGGCAACGTTCAAACGATAGAAAAGGTCTTGGCGAAAATCGGGGTGATTCAATAGATCGCTTTTCGAGGCAGAGACCACTCGCAGATCAACATGTTGTTGCTGATTACCACCCACGCGTTCGACAACATTATCTTGCAAGGTACGCAGCACTTTGACCTGCATCGACAGTGGCATGCTCTCTATTTCATCGAGAAACACCGTGCCTTTGTCGGCAAATTCAAGCTTACCAATACGTCGCTTGGCGGCACCAGTAAACGCACCTGCTTCGTGTCCAAACAGTTCGCTTTCAAAGAGATTTTCTGGAATCGCGCCACAGTTTAGCGGTACAAACGGATGGGTTTTACGCAGGCTAAACTCATGTAAACAAGAAGCGACTAGCTCTTTACCGCAGCCGGTTTCACCATAAATGATCACATTGGTATCAATCGAGGCGACTTTTTGTATCTGCTCTCGCAATTCACACATCACTTTACTGCGACCAATCAGCACCTGTTCAATGCCTTTCAGATTATCCAGATAGTTCTGACGACTGTTTCTGTCTTGGCCACTTTGATGTTTGTCGACCGCTTCCGATACCGTTTGAGACAAACGTTCTGGGTCGAATGGCTTTTCAATGAAATCATACGCGCCTTGCTGTAATGCTTTCACCGCCATATCGACATCACCATGACCCGTGATCAAGATGACAGGCACGTCTGGCACAAGATGTTTAAAGCGCCCTAGCAGTTTAACACCATCAATATCTGGTAAACGCACATCACTAATGATGGTTTGGAAGTCACCCTGCTCTACCGCGTTTAACGCATCTTGCCCAACCTCAAATGCGGTGACATCGAAGCCCGCTAATTGTAACCACTGGCTGGTTGCTTGACGCACAATTGCATCATCTTCAATCAAAGCTATACGCTGCATAGTTTGGTTCCGCCACTTACATCAGAATAATATCGCCCACGGTATGTAAAAAATCCGCAGACGAAAAGGAGCTAGATCCCACTTTGAATAACACTCCTTTAACAGTTTTATAATGTTTGTTAGCTTCAACTTGTCTCACTCTCCATTCGCTTAAAAAGCAAACATAAAACCTTCTCAAGTCACTAGTTTTAAAAGGATTTGATCAGCAATGATGAATAACAATCGATATTGGTTATTCCTATGTGCCTGTTTATTAATTGGTTTGGTTCAGGTAACCACCAAAAGTGGCATAAGCCAATGGAAGCTCGAACAAGCCCAGCGCTATGCCGAACAGCGCTTCCTCGGATACATTGCCGAAGCCAGACGAACCCTGAAACGCTTCTATTATCTGCCCTACCTAGTAACCAATGATGAAACCAGTGTGCGTTTCATTGATGGTGAAGCCCGCCTAGAAAAACGCATTAAGAAGCAGCTGATTCAATTGGATAAAGCCGCCAACACCAAGGGCTGGTATCTGCTTTCTGGCGAAGGTAATTTATTGGTATCGAGTGTCGAAAGAAGCAAGCTGAGCAAAAAGAACGCCAACACGATTATCTCTAAGATCCACCAGCAAGGTGGTGCTATTTCGGTGGTGACAAAAAACAAAGGCGTGACACCCGATTACTTTATTGCCGCGCCCGTTTATCGAGCCTCTGATGTGGTTGGCATTGTCGCGGTGCAAATCGATTTGTCATTGTTAACCGATCAATGGTTCGCCGATGGTGAAGCGATCCTGTTCCAGAACCCTCGTGATCAGTTCTTTCTCTCCAGTGACAACAGGCTGAGTGCCGACTGGTTCAATGACACTTTCAATTCTCAGCCGACAGCGACAAAACGTGAGCTGTATGACCAAACCCATATTCGCGTGTGGCGACTGCAAGATAAAGACTACCTTATCCAATCCATCAAGTTAGATGACCTCAATTGGCGTTTAACCTACCTAACGCCATTAACCAGCCTCAACCAGACCACTAACTGGATCAGCTGGAGTGTGGCGGTTGGCTGTCTTTTCATTCTGCTATTGCTGGTTATTCTTTATCAAAGGCGTCAGAAAAAGCTCAGTAATCTGCGAATCCAAAAGCTCATCGAAGAGTCTGAGAAACGACTGTCTGGAATGATTAATAAGACGCATGTCGGGTTGGTATTGATCGATAAGCATGGCCATATCCATGATATTAACCTGATGGCGAAGAACTACTTTTGCCTTTCTGATTCGATGATCAGCAACATCAAGGCGTGGCAATTATTTGAAGCAGGTAATCCGAATTCGACCACGTTGCAGTTACTCAAAAACTTGGAACAACACCAAGAACTGGCCGAGATCACCAGCGTCGAAACCATGGCAAGGCGCAGTGATGGCAGTTACTTCCCTGTTTTGTTCTCTATTAGCTCGTTCCCTTGGCACTCAACGCCTTATTACCTGTGTACGGTGATCGACATCAGTAAGCGTAAGAAAGCAGAAATTGCGGTTCAAAACGCCAATAAGACGCTTCAACTGCGAGTAGAAGAGCGAACCCAAGATCTCAAAGACGCGCAGCAAGAACTGGTGGAATCAAGCAAACTTGCCGCATTAGGGCGTATGTCGAGTGCGATTACTCATGAGCTGAATCAACCGCTTACTGGTCTAAAAACCCTGCTTTCAAGTAATCAATTGCTGATGGAAAGAGGCGAGACCAAGATGTTGAAAGCGAACATGGACTTAGTCATGAGCCTCATCGACAGAATGGCCAACATGACCAGTCAATTGAAGTCGTTCGCCTTTAAAAGACTTGAGAAGCCCTATCCAGTTTCACTCACCGACGCACTGCAAGAAACCCTACGTATTCATCAAGCCGAACTGGAAAACGTCGATATTCGTGTGCGTGTCGCCTCTAATATTTCGATGGTGATGGGAGAAGAGGCACGACTTCGCCAAGTGCTTGGCAACCTATTGAGAAACGCTGTGGACGCTACGCAGAATCAAACACCCGCGACCATTGTTATCAGTGCTCATACCGATCAACAACGTGTGATCATCAAGGTGCAAGATAATGGCTGTGGCGTGTCAGAAAACCAACTCGAAACCATTTTCGAACCCTTCCATACCAACAAAAAGATGGGCGAAGGTTTGGGTCTCGGCTTGGCAATCACAGCAAACAACGTGCGAGATATGCAAGGTACCTTGATAGCCAAGAACAACCCAGATCAAGGCATGACATTCACGTTAACGCTACAGAATATTGATAGTGATAGTGATTGTAAGTAGCCGCTTACATAGAGTTTAGAATTCCCATCCGATTGAAAAACTAAAACAAAAAAACCGCCCACAGAAGGCGGTTTTGATTCAATTATTGGCGTGTGACTTATTCGCTAATCCGTAAACGGCTTAGTCAGCTAACTGCTTCAACAAGAGCTCTGTCGGGCGAACAATCGCAATGATCGATTCATCGTAGATTTTCGCTGAATCTGACAGTATCGCTTGGTAAGCATTCGCATCTGATGATCGAATTTTTTCACCCGCTTGCGCTTTAGCAATCAAGGTTAATGCTAAGTCTGCGACTTCCGCAGTTTTCTCTGCGACAACCACAGTCTCTACCGAAGACACATTGCCTGCGAAGACAGTTTTAGCTGCGAATGCAGCCGCTTTTGCTTGTTGATAATGCTGAGCGAGTTGCTCAAGCGCTTGTTGATTGCCTGTCGCCACTTCATTGACCAAATCTTGCATCTCATACACAGCGTAGCTTTCCACTGGCAACGCATCAACGAAGCGGTTTAGACGCTCGTATTGGCTGTATAAAGTGCCCTTAGGTTCAGTGGAGTTCCACTTTTCCCAGTTGCGCGCGTAGTACTGTGCTGGCTCGGTGTATTTAGCAAGCACGCGTAGGTCGTGGATATCTTGTCCTTTCGCAATACGTTTTAACAGCATGTCCGCATCCGCATGATGACGTAGGCCAACCGACACTTCAGACCATATATCCATCGCTTTCATACGCTTGTACATGCTGCGCTCGTCAGTCAATTCAGCATCAGACCAAAAACGCTCTGCAATCGCATAGCTGCGTGGCCATAGATAGTTTTCAACGGTGTGGCTGTCTTTATTTTCTAGCCACATAGTGATTTCGCCACCTAGGATAAGTTCTTTTTCTTTGTCGGTTAATTCTGCTGGGTAACCGCCATTCGGTTCTGGAATCACACTGCCTTCAACATCGCTGCTCGCAATCACTTCACCTGTGGTTGGCCAACGCACGTTACCGACCAATTGGTAACTACCTTCGGCAAAACCATTTGAATTCAGATTCAGGTTGAACTCGGTGTACGACATAAAGTTATCGAAGTGGCCAACAAAGGTTTTACCTGGCACATAATCAAGGATGAAGATCTCTTCGCGAGACTTGCCGTTGTAATCACTGAATGCGCGGAAAGTGCCGTCCTTAGCTTCAATGATAGTAAGTGTTCCCTTACGTGGGCCGCCTTTTGAACGTCGCTTCTCCCATTGATACGTCACGAACTTTTCGCCACTGTGCAGCTTATCGTCAACCGTGATGCCACTTGGCATTGGGTCATTGCGATAGTGGTAGCTCGTCGGCTGAGGTTGATCTAGGTAATAACCCGTAGAAAGAATACCTGGGTAGCCCTCTTTCGCCGCGCGACCAATGCTATCGTGCCCTTGCCAGCTTTGAATCACGATCGAAGTCGGCAGATCTTTATGCCAAATTTCATCCCAACCAGTCATCTTCTTACCACGCTCTTCCAGCATCTTCTCAACTTTTACATTGAGGTAAGACTGCAGACCACGCTCGCCATCGATATTGTTTTCTTCAATGAACTGTTGGTGCTTTTCACTGTTTTTCCACTGTGCATAATTCGGCTCATCGCCACCAATGTGGAAGTACTCATCAGGAAACAGCTCGGTCACTTCATCAAACACATCACCAAGCATCTCATAGACTTCTGGGTTCAGTGGATCCATGAGAGGTTCAAACACGCCCCACCCTCTTTCTTGCTCGTAGTTTTGCCCTTCACCGCCCGACATCAAACGCGGGTAAGCGTGAGCAACCGCAGAAGAGTGACCCGGAAGAGACACCTCAGGAATCACACGAATACCAAGATTACGCGCGTATTCAACTAGGTAGCGAACTTGGTCTTTGGTGTAGTAATTACCATCAGCAATCTCAGACCACAGACGCGGCCATGATTCAGTTTGAATCCGAATACCTTGGTCGTCCCAGAAGTGCCAATGGAACACGTTCATCTTCGCCGACGCCATCGCATCTAGCTGACGAATCAACACATCGAATTCAATGAAGTGACGTGACGTATCGTAAGAAACACCACGCCAGCGGAAGCGAGGCTCATCGACAATGGTTACGGCAGGAATATGGTAGCCAGTCGCTGAGGTTTCAACGAGCTGTAAAAGGGTTTCGATGCCGTGAATTGAGCCGTATGGGCTTGGAGAGCTCAGCGTGATTTGTTCACCCTGAGTGGTAATTTTGTAGGACTCCACAGAATCAATGTTTTGTACTTCAGATTTTGGCGCCGCGTCGATATCTATGATCAGGTTCGCTTCGTCTTCATTATCAACCTGCCAATTTAGAATCGGCACACCAGTTTGGCGCTCAAGGCGATCAATAAAGCGTTTCGCCGTGTACTCAACGCGATCAGAATTAAAGCCTTTGATATAAACTTTAAAATTACCATCTACTTTCACTTGGCCTGATTTTAATTCCACAGTTTGTGGGTAAGGCATTAAATTCAAGTCTGTATTTGGAGCCATTGCTAAAGCCATTGGAGAAACTACTGAACCGGATATCAATAGGGATAATATAGTTTTTTTCATTATTAGTTTTCCTATATAAATATGGTTCTGTTTTGTTTATCGGAGGCGATTCACAAAACAGAACCATCAGCCACTGCTATTGCTCGTTATCTCTGATTCGAAAGCTTGTTATCGCTAGTTCAAAAATTGTTGCAAGCTCAAAGCTTGTCGCCTGTTAAAAAACGAATGAGCGCACAAGCTTATTGCTCGTTAACAAGAGCGACCGCTTCACGAACCAATACTGCAATCTCGTCCCATTGCTCGTTCTCGATCATCTTTGGCGACACCATCCAAGTACCACCACAGCACACCACGCGATCCACTGCTAAGTAGTCATTCACGTTGTGTTTACCGATACCGCCCGTTGGCATTAAAGACACATCAACGTATGGCGCTAGCAGAGACTTCACCATGTTGATGCCACCAGACGCTTCTGCAGGAAAGAACTTCAAGAAGTTAAGACCAAGCTCTAGCGCTTGCTCAACTTGGCTTGGGTTGTTTACACCCGGAACGATTGGCATGCCGATCTCTTGGCAGCGTTTTACGGTGTTTGGGTTCAGGCCCGGAGCTACGATGAATTCGCTACCCGACTCTTTCGCAAGGTCGATCTGCGCTGGCGTTAATACTGTGCCGGCACCGATACACATTTCTGGATACGCATCGCGCATCGCACGAATCGCGTCTGCTGCCGCTTCAGTACGGAATGTGACTTCAGCAACTGGTAGGCCGTTTTCTACCAACACTTTTGCCAGTGGAATCGCGTGTTCAACCTTGTTGATTTGGATAACAGGGATAACTTTGAATTGCTTAAGTTTGTTGATCATTTCTTGAGACATAATAATTCCGCTTTTTATTTTTTAATCAGTTGGCTCATAGCGCTCACGGGGATGATTGCGCCAGAGTATTGAATAACGATGGAAGCCAGTTGGTGGCCAAGTTCGGCTGCGTCGGTGGCGCTCTCGCCAGTAAGACGCGCAGCTAAATAACCCGCAGCGAATGAATCGCCCGCAGCACAGGTGTCGACCACGTTAGAAACACGCGTCGCTGAGACATAATTCTCAATAATGTTGCCCTGTTCAACTTGAACAATCTTGCATGGCTCACAGCCACGTTTGATGACGATCTCTTGGCAACCCAAACGAAGGCAACGTTGTTGAACGCTCTCTGAGTTCCCCCAGACAAGCAGGTCGTCGTCTTCGGTAATCAGTGCGATGTCCACCAACGGCAGTAACTTGGCATACCAATGTCGAGCTTGCTCGGTGCTCCAAAGTTGCGGGCGATAGTTGTTATCAAAAATTACCTTGCCGCCTTGGTTTGAGAACACGCTAATGGCTTTGAATAGGCGCTCACGAGAGGCATCATCCAATATCGCGATACTGATACCGCTGATGTAAACCGTGTCGACTTGCTTCTCTGTCAGAGCGATTTCAAGCTTATTCAAGTCATTAGCATGGAAGTAAGATTTTACTGCCGCATCGTTGCGCCAGTAGTGAAAGTGTCGCTCGCCCGTTTCATCGGTTTCGACCATGTAGAGTCCAGGTAGCTTGTTCGCAATGCGTTCAACGAAATTGGTTTGAATACCCTCTAGCTGCCAGCTATCAATCATATTTTGAGACAGCTCATCGCTACCAAGACCCGTCACGTAATGAACAGAGAGGTTTTGATGTTGGGTTAAGCGTGAAAGGTAAAGTGCGGTATTGAGCGTGTCACCGCCGAACTTTTTGGTTAATGGAGAGCCGCTGATTTCGACCATGCACTCGCCAAAGAAAGCAATATTGAAGTTAGAAGATGCAGGCATAGCAGATCCTAAAATAGAGAGATAAGTGGGGAAGAAGGCCCTACCGAGAAGCAGAGCCTGAGCTAGCTAAACCACTCCACAACTTGTTGTACTGAATTTGTTGTACTAACTCGCTGTGGAGCGTTTTAGATTAGCTTGTTTGATTTGCAGGACGTTGAGCAGACGCGTCTTCTTCAAGCACACCTGAGTCTGATAATTCCATTTCCATCAGAGCGCGCTCGTCATCAAGAATTGCTTTCGCCATTTCTGGTGTTACTTGATTAGCCGGAGTACATAGGCTTACCAGCACACCAGCCGTTAGAGCCACTAGACAAGAAGGAATCACAGGGTTGCCCCAGAAAGCCGTGTAGTCTGCGTTTAGCATTACGACAAATGAAGCCACAGATGCACCCGCTAGCGTAGCAAGAGCACCCTGCCAGTTGTAACGTTTCCAGAATCGACCCAACATACCGCACACAAACATGCCCGACATTACGGTTGAAATCATTTTCGTGATGTAGCCAATGATGTCGTTTGACGTTAGTGCGAACAACAGTGCAAAACCAATCACCACAATCAGTGCCAAGCGAGAGTAGTTCACCATTGACTCTTTGTTTGGTACGCGGCCAGTGAACATCACGTAAACATCACGAAGTAGGATAGAAACACCTGCTATCGCATCTGAACTTGCGCTCGACATGGTTGCAGAAAGACCCGCGATAAGAACAATCATGCCAACGCCAACCGGAAGAACCGTTGCAGCAACATAAGGGAACGAGTAGTTCGCGTTATCCAATGATGGGTCAATGGCATGCGCTGCCATACCAATGATTGCAGGGATAATTGAGAAGAAAAGGTACAACACACCCGATGCAACAAATGAGCGACGAACCGTTGATACGTCTTTACCCGAGTAGATACGTTGACGGAATGAAGGCGTCGCAAGAACACCCACACCAATAACTACAGCCAGAGACACAGCAGGCAGAAGGCCCAGTTTATCGATTGCTAAAAAGCTCGAAGCAGCAGGGTCCATCGCAGCGTAAAGGTTATCCATGCCGCCACCTAGAATGTGTGCGCCCAACCAACCAATTGAAGCGACAAAGATCAGTACACCTACAACGTTTTTCACGATGCGGTTAGCGCCAACATAGTAAGCCAGCTCTTCACTCATGGTCATGAAGTTCAATTTACGAACCGGAGCAAACCAAAGTGCAAGTAATAGGATGCCTATCGCACCACCAATGCCGTACAGAGCACCTGCCCAGCCATTTGCGTAGCCGAAGCCAACCGCACCCATACTTGAACCCGTACCGACCATCGTCGCTACTGTTGTGCCAAGTACTAAGAACATAGGTAGGCCACGGCCACCTAATAAGAAATCTTCGCCAGATTTTTGATTACGCGAGACAAACCAGCCTAACCAAATTAAGAATAATACGTACACGCCGAAGCCTGTAAGAAAAAGTGTGCTGTTCATTTGACACCTCTCAGTGAAATATTGAGTTCATTCTTGAACTTTATTTATGATTCATTCATTTTATATTTCATATAATTACTTTATTGGTTTTATCTTTTTTAATTAAAGTAATTTTTATAAATGTAGGGTGAGAGTATTAAAGGATAATAACAGGGATGACTAACCCCTAATACTCTCTAAGTAGGTAATTGTGATTAGGTTATTACTATCCGCGATCGGCGCGGTAGCAAGTCACATCTACTTCAACCTTCACGTCTACAACTAAGTCGCAAACCATGCAGATTCGAGCCGGTGGGTTAGCACCGAAGAACTCTTTGAATACCTTATTAAAAGATTGGAAGTAACGAGAATCCGTTAGCACAACCTTTACGTGCATTACGTCTTCTAGGCCGTAGCCCGCTTCAGTCATGATATCGACACAGTTTTGGATCGCTAGGCGAGACTGGTCAACAATGCCACCCTCAACCACTTCACCACCTGTCATCGGTGTCTGGCCAGAAACGTATAGGAAACCACCTGCTTCAGTTGCACGTGCAAATGGTAAATGTTGTCCGCCTGTACCTGTACCGCCTTCAACACCGTAACGTTTAATAGTCATTTTTTAACTCCACTTATTTATAGATAATATTGGGTTTATAGATAGCATTGGCTTTATAGATAAAACAGTTTCTATTCCAATATATTTAAATTAATTCTCCGTTTTTATAATTACCTGAATTTAATAAATAATTAAATTCTATTTTCGGTAAATAAAAACGCCTGAACGATTATTTCTTACTTTTCCTTGCTGGTAAGTTAACTCACCATTTACAAATACACTTTCTATTCCTTGAGCAACTGAAATAGGATTTTCAAATGTTGCTGTGTCTTTAATATTCTTTGGATCAAATAAAACTAAATCGGCAAAGGCACCACAGCGAACTTCGCCTCGACCCGCTAAGTTGTAACGCTGAGCCGACATTCCGGTCATCTTGTGAATCGCTTCTGGCAACGAGAACAGTTTTTCATCTCGGCAGTAGTGGCCTAGCACTTTCGGGAAGGTGCCCCACAGTCTTGGGTGTGGATGCGGGTCATTAGGTAAACCGTCTGAACCGACCATGGTCAATTTGTATTTCAATACGCGCTTTACGTCATTCTCATCCATGCAGTGATACACCGCACCCGCTGGTTGAAGCGCTTTTGCTGCATCCATCAGGGGGAGATTCATTTCATCAGCAATCTGCTTCAGCGTTTTGCCTGCGTGTTCTGGTTTTGCTTCAGACCAAGTGATGAAGATGTCGAAATCGTCAGTCACTTGTTTCAAATCTAATGTCGAAGAGCTCGCAGAGTATGGGTAGCAGTCGCAAGACACATCTTGGTGCTCAGAAACCTTGTCCATCAAATCAAGCACTTCAACGGTTCTGCCCCAATTGCCCGCACCTGCACATTTAAGGTGAGAGATAACAACCGGCACTTTTGCGTATTGTCCTGTCTCAAACGCCTCTTCCATCGCGCTTAAGATCTCTTCAAATTCGGTACGCATATGCGTGGTATAGATGCCGCCGTGACTAGAAAGCACTTTCGCTAACTGCATCACTTCGTTGGCATTCGCTTGTTTCGCGCTGGCGTAAGCCAAACCCGAGCTCAAACCTAATGCGCCTTGCGCCATCGCCAAATCAAGGTTGGTTTGCATCGCTGCGATTTCGTCTTCGCTTGCAGTGCGCTGCAGGTCGTCCATCACTTGGTTGCGCAATGTGGTATGGCCAACTAACGCAGCGACGTTTACTGCGGGTTTAGCTTGCTCTACCGCTTGTGCATACGCGGCGAAAGTTGGGTATTTAAAATCAGCCTGCGCACCTAAAAGATTCATTGGGTCAGGTGGATCGCCAGCCAAAACGGTTGGTGATGCGCTGATGCCACAGTTGCCAACAATCACGGTTGTAACACCTTGGCTGATCTTAGGCAGGCAGTCTGGGTAACGAATTACGTTGGTATCGTCATGTGTATGTACATCGATAAATCCAGGAGCCAATGCTAAGCCTGCTCCCTCAACCAACTGGCCACAATCTTCGTGATCGATTTGACCAATTTCGGCTATTTTTCCATCTCGGATTGCTACATCGGCACAAAACGATTGTTCGCCGGTGCCATCAAACACCTCTACATTTTTAATTATCGTATCGAACAACATTTTTCACTCTCTCAATCCACTGTGTTGATGGAGCTATATTAGAAATTCAGCCGATTATTTTCAGTGACAAAACACACATAATATTTTAATTTGTGTGATAGTTTCTACCACAAAACAGATTGTGGATACATTTAAACATTAAATAACAACAACTTAAATCATGTTAGAAATCAGCAATGAAACATAACCCTGCACATAAAGATGTTATAAAGTATCAAAAAGATAGTTTTGTCTTGACTGAAAAAGGCCAAAAAGGGAGAGCAATATCACAATCTGAGAGCGGTATTTACCGACTGGTTGATGAAGATATTTCGCTCCCGGTAGCAATTATCAAACAATCCGCCTTAACCAATAACCTGAATTGGATGCAATCATTCGCCGATCACCATCAGGTTAAATTGTCGCCACATGGCAAAACCTCCATGACACCTGCTTTTTTCCGCCAACAGCTAGAAAATGGCGCTTGGGGTATTACAGTAGCAACGCCTGCACAGGCAGAAGTTGCCGCTATGGCGGGTGCAAAACGAATCATCATGGCCAACCAATTGGTGGGTAAAACCAACATGGCGATCGTTGAACAGCTGATCAGTGAGTTTGATATCGACTTTTACTGTTGTGTGGATTCTTCGGTAAACGTGCAGCAACTTAACCAATATTTCTCTAATACAAAACAGACGCTAAAGGTACTGATCGAATTTGGTGTACCGGGCGGTCGCTGTGGTTGTCGTTCACCGGAAGAAGTTCTAGAACTGGCTCAATTCATCCAAGACACACCAGCCCTTTCGCTGGCAGGTATTGAGGTGTATGAGGGTGTGATTCACGGTGACAATGCAGAACAAGACATTCGTACCTTCTTAAATCAGGCGCTCACTTCGGTCGAAAGCCTCGCATCAGATGGCCTAATTGCAGGACAACCTATCATCACTGGCGCAGGGTCTGCTTGGTATGATGTGGTGGCAGAATGCTTGGCGAACCTAACCGATTACTTGGCTATTATCCGCCCGGGCTGCTATGCCATTCACGACACAGGCATTTACCTAGACGCACAAAGCAAGGTATTGCAACGTGCGCAAGTAAACCAAGGCTACGCGTGCGAATTGGGAGGTGATTTAGAATCGGCACTTGAGGTATGGGCGTATGTAATCTCTCGTCCGGAGCCAACCAAACTAGTGGTTGGGCTAGGCAAGCGTGATGTGGCCTTTGATGCAGGTTTACCGATTGCCGAGCGCGGCTATCGCAACGGCGAAGCAATCTCAGTGAAAGGCTTAACCTCTACTGCGGTGATGGATCAACATACCTTTGTTGAAACCGATGGTTCTTCTGAGATTGAGGTGGGCGACATGATTGCTTTCTCAACCTCACATCCGTGTTTAACCTTCGACAAATGGCGCTACATTGCCATCACCGATGACGATCATCAGGTAAGACACTGGGTAGAAACCTGCTTCTAGGTCGATTTTTCAATAAGCTAGAATCAACGAAACAATAAGATATACTAACGGGGCTAAGCTTTAGCGACCAATGACTAGGTATTAGCAAATAGCCCCATCAACAAAGGATCAGGATTCTTGAGTTTAGAAGTAGATATCATTTCACAGATAACAGAGCGTTTTCCTGCTCTTCGTGATGCAGAAAAGAAAGTCGCCAAGCTGATCATGGATGACATTGATTTTGCTGCTAATGCCAGCATCACAGAGCTAGCCGAAGGTGCGCAAGTGAGTGAAGCCACCATCACACGTTTCGCTAAAGCGATCGGTTGCAGCAACGTACGTGATATGAAGATTAAGTTGGCTCAGACGCTAACCGTTGGCCAGCGCTTTATCCTCGAACCTGTTGACCAAACGGGCTATCAAGGTATCTACGAATCGATCAAGCAGAGCCTAGATATCAACCGAACTCTGTTCAAAGAGCAAGACGTTGAAACTGCAGTAAGCTGGCTACATAACGCCAGACAGATCATTGCTATCGGCATGGGTGGCGGTTCGACCATTGCTTCTCAAGAGCTGCAACATAGACTGTTTCGTTTGGGCTACCCAGTGGTGTCGTACAACGATGGCTTGATGTCACGTATGGTTGCTGCCACAGCAGATGCCAATGACGTGATGGTGATGATTTCAGCGACAGGCTTTACGCCCGTTATCACTGAAACCGCCGAATTAGCCAAGCAGTACGGACTTAAGATCATCGCGATTACCCCACAAGACACACCGCTAGCAAAAATTGCGGATATCTTGTTACCAATCAAACACATGGAAACCGATTTTATCTACAAACCATCGGCTTCTCGTTACGCAATGCTGGCACTAGTAGATGTGCTTTCGATGGGCATGGCGGTCAATCACAAGAACCGTTCGCGCGACAAGCTGCGTCGCTTGAAAGTTGCGCTCGATTCTTACCGAGGCGGTGGCGACCGACAGCCTCTCGGTGATTAACGAATCAAGGATAGAATGAGCTTAAATTCACGCGCGCGGCAGTCCTTTACCAGTTCGTATAAGCTCATTTCCAATCCTGTGATTTCGATACCAGCATCCATTAGTCGACGGATTGCCAGATCTTTGTTGAGTGCCGTTCGTGAGCTAATACAGTCACCAACTACCTGAACCTTGTACCCAAGTTCCAACAACCCCATTGTGGTTTGATAAACACAAATGTGAGCCTCAATACCACACACTAACCAAGTATCCACGTCCTTGGCTTGCAACGCCTCAACAAACTTAGGCTCGTTACACGCGTTGAACGTAAATTTTGGTATCGGCTTAGCATCGCTCAGCAGGTCATTCAGCTCGTCGACCGTAGCACCTAACTTCTCAGGATTCTGCTCCAAGCTAACAATTGGCAGACCCAAAACCTGCGCTCCTTGAGCTAACTTTCCGCAATTAGCAATCAGCGTATCGCTCTCATCAACAAGGCGTGCGAGCTTGCCTTGTACGTCCACAACCACCAAACCTGTGTTTGCTCGGTTTAACATCCAACTCTCCTTGTCATGATTAGAATCAGCGTACTGCTTTACTTTCAACAAACACCGCAACAAATACTACAATAGAATAAATACAATGTTTGTTATGTTTTATTTTTCAATTAGTTAGATAAATCCGTTCTCACTTCAACCTTAAAAAACATCGTTTTATTTAGCAAATTTAACCTTTTGTCAATATGTGAATTTTATTTATAAAGAATATAACCAACAAATATGACCTTACCTCTTGATAAATCAAGGGCTACAGATAGTCACTTTATCAATGAAAAAATAGGTTTCATTTGTGAGGGTTTTATAAATCATTCGTCAGCGATACCGTGATTTACATCACAGGATGAGTAAACAAGGTATTATCATGAAAAAATCAGTATTAGCACTCGGCTTAATCGGTTTAGTTTCACTTCCAACTTTTGCAGCAAGCACAGATGGTGGCGCGTATGTAGGTGGTGGACTTAGTGTCTATCAAGGTTCCGATACGGATGGAGCGCCAAGTCTGGATTCAGACGGCATGGGCTACAACCTATACGGCGGCTACCAATTCAACCGCATCGTAGGTGTTGAACTTGGCTACAACGACTATGCAGATTACAAGAACAGCACAGACAAGCTTTCACCAACGTCTATCTCTGTATCAGCAAATGTCGGTTACACGTTCGACAACACCATTCGCCCATTTGTACTAGCAGGTTTAAGCTCAGTCGACCTCAATGCGAATAGCGGCGCTGGCTACAATGATGATAGCGGCACCGGCTTCCACTTTGGTGTTGGTGTTGAATACACGCCGGTTGAACACCTAACACTTCGCCTGATTTCTCAAGCTGACGCAGTAAGCGTAGAAGACTCTTATCAAATTAGTGGCTCTACGATCTCAACTGACGACCACACTCTAGCGTTCAACAGTGTGAGCTTCGGTGGTTCATACGACTTCTAATATACTCCCCAAACGACTAAGTCGTAAGTAAGTAGCTCAAATTCACTTTGCTACTCTGCCCTGTGATAAGGCAGCACAGTAAAGTGAATTTTTTGTATCTATGTAACGATTCAGCTTACAAAGCCATACAGTAATGAGCAAAAGACTCAGGGATAATTGTCACAACGGTCGAGAGGCGACGAGCCAACAACTAATAAAAATCGACAGTAACCGACAATCACATTTGAAGACATGACAGAGTGAGTAACAAAGATGAACAAGATAACGAAATCAGCATTAGCACTGGGTTTAATCAGCGCAGTTTCTCTTCCAGCTTTAGCCGCAGGTACTGACGGCGGTGCTTACATTGGTGGCGGTCTTGGCATATACCAAGATTCTGATACAGACGGTCAAGGTAGCTTAGATTCAGATGGCATGGGCTACAACCTATACGGCGGCTACCAATTCAACCGTATCGTTGGTGTTGAACTTGGCTACAACGACTACGCAGACTACAAAAAAGGGACTACAAAACTGTCTCCAACATCTGTGTCTTTGTCAGCAAATCTTGGTTACACATTCGACAACACAATCCGCCCATTCGTATTGGCTGGTTTAAGCTCTGTTGACCTGAACGCAAACAAGAGCGCTGGTTACGATGATGATAGCGGTACTGGTTTCCACTTTGGTGTTGGTGTCGAATACACGCCAATCGAACACCTAACATTGCGTCTAATTTCGCAAGCAGACGCAGTGAGTGTTGAAAACTACTACATTGGAAACAACAGTTCATTGAAAACTGAAGACAAAACGCTTGCCTTCAACAGCATTAGCTTCGGTGGTTCATACAACTTCTAATGTGATTGAACCACATAGAATAAGCTGAACATACTAATTCACTTTGCTGTTCCACCTTGTCATGAAGGTCACTCAGTAAAGTGAATTTTTTGTATCTACACACCTTAGCGTCATTTCACTTTAGCCAGTTTATCGCTCAGCGCCTTCTATTTGAGCTTTATGCATTGATATTAGAGCTTTCTTGGTAGCGAGACTAAAATAAAGGGATAAGTGACACAGGAAGACAAGACCTATGAATCTACCACGCTTAAACATGTCGATAAACAAACTCCCTTTCGTTTTGGCAGTGTATTACCTGCTTGTCATTAACTTGCCTATCTCACGCGAACTGTTCAATATTCTTAGTGCCTCACAAGCCGAAAGCATTGGGTTTATCATCTCGATCCCATTTTTCTTTCTCGCCGCATTCAACTTTATCTTTCAAGTATTCAACTGGCCGATATTCGCCAAAGCTTTTTTTATCTTGTTACTACTTACTTCCTCTTTAGTCAGCTACAGCATGTTCAACTACGGCATTTTTGTAGACTATGGAATGATAGAAAACGTCTTCGAAACCAACAGCGGAGAGGCTGCTAGCTACCTAAGCAGCTATTCTATTTTATGGTTTGTTCTGATGGGAGGAGTCCCGTCACTGCTGCTTTTATTTACGGATCTTGAAAGAGAATCGTGGAAAGATTTTGCTATTTGGAAGGCGATTGGATTGCTCTCTTCGCTGATTGTCATAGCGATTATTGCTGGACTGTTTTACAAAGATTATGTGTCGATTGGTCGTAATAACTCTCATCTTAAAAAGATGATCATTCCGACTGAATACGTCGCTTCAACCGCAAAATACATCAACAATACTTACATCAAAGAACCGATTCCTTACCAAGAAATCGGCTTAGATGCGCAGCTAAAACCAGAAGCTAAACAAGCTGAAAAACCAACCTTATTGGTGTTTGTTCTTGGTGAAACGGCACGTGTATATAACTACCAATATTATGGCTATGAGAAAGAAACCAATGCTCATACCAAACCCTATAACCCGATCTTTTTCTCTGATGTTCAGTCATGCGGAACAGCCACTGCGGTTTCTGTGCCGTGTATGTTTTCTAACATGAATCGCAGCAACTACGATCGTGATAATGCCTACAACCAAGATAACGTAGTCGACATTATGAACCGCGCGGGCATTCACTCTATCTGGCGAGAGCACGATGGTGGAGACAAGGCGGTCGCACATCGAATCAAAGAGATGACTCTCGTCGCCAAAGACAGCGACCCGCTGTGTAATAACGATGTGTGCTATGACACAGCCATGCTAGAGAACTTCGAACAAGATACTCAAGATCTTAAACAAGATAGCATCATTTTCTATCATATCTCCGGATCTCACGGCCCAACTTACTTTGAGCGATACCCAGAAGATCATAAGAAGTTTGTGCCAGACTGCCCACGTTCTGATATCGAAAACTGCACCAAAGAGCAAGTAGTCAACACGTACGACAACACCATCTTGTACACGGATTTCTTTCTCTCACAGGCTATTCAAAAGCTAGAGAAGCTCACAGATAAGTACAATGTCGCGCTGATGTACATTTCCGATCACGGAGAATCATTGGGAGAAAATGGCATCTACTTACACGGCATGCCTTATTCATTGGCACCGAAAGAGCAAACCCATGTGCCTATGATCCTATGGATGTCTGATGGTTTCGCCGAGCAGAAAGGGATAAATCAGACCTGCTTAAGAAAGGCAGGCAAAGAACAGAGCTTCTCCCAAGACAACCTGTTCGACTCTTTACTCGGCCTGATGGATGTACAAACCAAAGAATACCGAGAAAACCAAGACATTTTTGCTGCGTGTCGGTAGCTTCAAAGGCCGACTCGCAAATATTCCAACCAAAGGGGCTCATTTATGAGTCCTTTTTTGTACCTTTCAAAACTGTCGTTTTTATTCAATACCGGCCTCAAGCCGTCGCCTACAATTGCTGTCATTGAAACGTGGCTCAGCTAATCAATTATCTCATCGTCAATTGACGTACCTGAGAACAAGATGACGACCACGCACTCTACCGAATCAAGACAGCAGGAATTCAAGCGATGTTAGACATCAAAAAAATCTCAACACTTAGTAACTTAAGCGAACTTAAAACGACTTACTTTGCTGAGTCAACAGCGCCACTCGATGGCATGTGGCACTTTGGCTTTGTGCCAATGTCTGACCATTTTGGTTTTTACGAAAACGGTAATCTTGTCGGTTATTGCGTATTGAATGGCGAAGGCTACTTACTTCAGTTCTACCTAGCACCAACAGCCAGCACTCATATTGAAAGCTTGTTCACCTTAATCGTAGAGAACAACAGCTCTGTGATTGGTGAGGTGAAAGGCGCATTCGTGAGTACGGCTGAGCCACAATATTTATCACTGAGTGTCGACAACACAGAGTCATTTAAAGTGAATGCGATGATGTACCGCCAAAACTATCAAGCCAGATCTGATTGTGATTCAGACCACATTGAAGAGATAGAGATGAACCTCGCGACAGAAGAACAACTGGAGCAGTTCGTTGAGTTTGCTTCATCAGCGATTGGCGCACCAAAAGAGTGGCTCACCCGTTACTACGGTAATTTGATTGCCCGTCAAGAGCTATGGGGCTACTGGGAAAGTGACGACATTCTCGCTACTGGAGAGTGCCGTAAGTTCGATGAGCATCAAACACAATTTGCCGACCTAGGTATGATTGTCGCACAAGAAGAACGCGGTAAAGGCTTTGCAACGCGTGTTCTTAACTTTCTAAAGCAGCACGCTAATAGCCAAGGGTTAGAAGCTATGTGCTCTACGGAAAGCAGCAATATTGGCGCACAAAAGGCCATCACACGCGCTGGGTTATCATCAAAGCATCGTATCTTGCAGTTTAATTTTAGCGAATTAAAGGAAACTGATTAGCCTTGATTCGGATGAACAAACATCAAGACTAAGTTCTAACAATAGATACTGATAAAAACTGTCACCTCCAACGATATCCACATATAGTTGGAGGTGCCAGTCATCTGAAATAGAAGGTCTAATGATCAATTGGTTACAGTCTCCAAAATCCCCTGTAGTTGCTCAGTTCATTGATTGCTACTGGCTGATTGAAAAGACGCCCGACGCTCAAACTCATCAATTTCCGATACTCAATCCCGATCCATCGGCACACCTGATCTTATCGCCAAGCGAGCAGGTATATCACTACACGATTGAGCAACAGGTCGATCAAGGCGTTGGCAGCCATCTGCTGTTACCACACCATAAAGCCATCGAATTGGATCACTCGAAGCCCTTTGTTCACTTGGGCATTAAATTCCATGTCGGTGCCTTGTATTCACTGGTTATCCCAGATTGCCCTCACCCTAGCTTGGACAGGGTTAGTCCAGTCAATCTCGCAGGTTTGCTAAACAAGCCAAACGCTGATGCAACGTCACTGATCAAGCTCGCTCAAACCGATGTTGAGGCCTGCTGTCAGCAGTTAGATGATTTGCTACTTCCTTGGATATCGACAGGTAAAACGGATAGGCACAGCGAACTGACACGTAAGGTGTTGGGTGTGCTTGGTTCGACACCGATTGCAGAGCTTGGCGACAAGCTGTTTTGCTCGCAAAGAACATTGGAAAGAAGCTTCAACAAGGTAACTGGGCTGACATTAAAACAGTGCCAATCGATGAACAAACTCGAAGCGATGTTGGAATACTTGTATAAGCGAAATTTGGATGACATCGACTGGATGGACGTCGCCTTTCAATTTGGATTTAGCGACCAACCGCACCTGATTCGTTACCTAAAGAAAACCATCGGTCTAACACCCAATACTTACGCTAAACAAGGCGGTTTAACTATTGATGTTTATGGTGGAGTGAGATCGGACTAACCCACCTTTTGTCCATCAAGCACTCTTTGTCTATAACGCGCATTCTTTCTATAACGAACGCTCTATCTATAACAAACGTCCTGTTTATAACGTACACCTCTGTCTTTTGTGTCCCATTAGTGGCAAGTTTTATTGAGTTTAGATTTGCGACTAAATATACTGGGGATATCATCAGACGGAGGACAAAAATGAATAATAAAAACAAACATATAGTTTTAATTCATGGTCTATATATGCCTGCGTTGATCATGCAATATCTGGATAGAAACTTCAAAAAACGCGGCTTTACTACCCACAAGTTTGCCTACAACTCGCTGCGTTTCCCTTCGGCTGCTAAACGTCTCAATCGTTTCATTAATGCCCGTTTCGATGAGTACGATGAGGTCTACTTCTTTGGTCACTCACTCGGTGGCTTGCTGATTCGCCACTACTTTAAGTTCTACCAACCCGACTTTGCAGACACCTGTATTATTACAGCAGGCACACCGCACAATGGGGCAACCATAGCCAAAACACTGTCGAATCATGGTCTTGGATTTATATTTGGTTCGAGCAAAATGATCTTAAGCGATGGCTTGGGTGACTACGATATTGATGTACCGATTGGCGTGATTACAGGCACTTACGACGCCGGAGTTGGACGTATTGTACTGGGGAAAAACCCGGGCGATGGTACGGTAACACTCGAAGACGCAAACCTGAGAGGGGCAACGGATACTTACGCTCTCAAACTCAACCACACGGCGCTTGTCTACTCCAAGGAAGTCGTGGCACTGTCGGCTCAATTCATCGAACACAGAGCTTTTAAGGACGCTTCATAGCTTTTGCGTTAGCTGTTTTCCGTTAACTTTTGTGCGCGTTAGCTCGTGTATCTAGCTCTGGTTCTCTTATTGCTGTTTTCTTACTTCTGGTAGACCGATACAAAGATAGATAAAAACAAAAATACCACTCTGCGATGAGAGTGGTATTTAAAAATTCAATGCTGGAAGTGAGTGCTTGTTATACTTTCTATGCTTGTTACAGGCGATTCACTCGCGTTGGTAAAAACACCTCACCCAACATGCATCGCACCGAACCACCACCAATGTCTTCAATCGTTTTCACGTTAAATGGCAGCAGCTTTCCGTGTGTCGAAAGCTGAGCTAATTGAGCTGGAGAAAATGCATCGTAAGCCGATTGAGACATCGCAATCACCTTATCGCCATTCACCGTCTCCAGTTGCAGAATATTGCCGCAGAATCGGTTCATCTGATCGATTGAGATTGAGATAACCTGCTTGTCTTTAGCCAATGACTTCACCACAAAGCGGCGCTCAAATTCTGGAATGACTTCATCACAGATCACGCAGAAGTTATCGCCAATCGCCATCATCACATTGGTGTGGTAAATCGGCTGACCAGACGGTAATGCCGTTTGGAACGAAACCACGCGAGAATAACCAATACGCTTCGCATAATCTTCTAATACTTCACGGTCGCAACGCTGAGAAAGCGCCGCATAGATCGTCTTATTGATGTGATCGATAACCATCACACCGGTGCTCTCTAGATAAGAACCTTGAGCAACGTACGACTCCATAGACTCACTGTGGTTAACAATGCGACCAGACGCTTCCAACACTTCAATAAGAGCAGTAGGCTTAACTTCATGCTGACGGTTTTCACAGGCCATAGGAAAAGTGAATAAACTTCCATCACTACAAGTACTGAACCAGTTGTTTGGGAACACTGCGTCAGGGGTTTCGACACCCAATTCTGGGTAATCAAACTCTACAACTTGCACACCTTCTTTACGCAACGAAGCCACCATAGCCTTAAATTCGGCCATCGTTTCTAGCTTCACCTCAGCTTCGGTCAGATTGACTCTGTGCTGAAACTCGTTATCACGTGCTGTTTCTTCGTTAAATCGAAACTCTTTTGGCGGAACCATAACAACGCAATTGGCGTTTTGAACATTAGTAATATGAAGTGATTTTTTGTGTAGGTTTAACATTTCAACCGTCCCTATCTTTTATTTACCTCAGAATTGTAAACAACTTGTTACGACAAGATTCACTGAAAATAATAATGATTTGAATATTTATCCCAAACAATCACTGCAGATCTTAGATTAATCGGTAATTTTTACTGCGAGATAACAGCACATCAGAAAGAACCAACTGTATGCATATTCGTTAAGTCGCTTTATGGATAAATATTCCGATTTCATTTTCTCGCTCACCACGAGTTTTGGTTACAATTCAATCCATTTAACGTTAGGATTATCATCGTTGC
This sequence comes from Vibrio sp. SG41-7, assembly GCF_014164465.1. Lineage (NCBI taxonomy): Bacteria > Pseudomonadati > Pseudomonadota > Gammaproteobacteria > Vibrionales > Vibrionaceae > Vibrio > Vibrio sp. SG41-7. The sequence continues at coordinate 35,917 of NZ_JACJFF010000045.1, forward strand.
ATAACCATCACTTACGTTTGAAATAAGCTTAACTTTTCCTGTCTAATTCAATCTAAAATAAGCGTCATGAAAGACACTCTTTGGATCTTTCCTTCGTCACTTAAACCAAGTAATTAACTTTAAAACTAAGCATTAACGTTAAAGCTAAGCATTTAACGTTAAAACCAAGTGATTAAAGCTAAGCGCTTAAACCAAGTACTTAGATAAGAGCTAGAACAACACCCATCGAATGACTCAATGCTTATAAGAACCCATGGGCGCTTATATAATTTCAAACTAAGACGGTAAAATTTCAAATCAAGACTATAAAAACAAAGCTGCACCAACGATGCAGTCGCTTATAGATGCACTAGTTTATAAAGGGAAATCTATGTACAAGAAATTTGAAGGCTTTACTGAAGCCTTTCCAAAGGGAGAGCCGATACAACCTCCTACTGGAATACTGGCATTCTGCCGCCATTACACTCGAGGTTTCGAAAAGCCGTTGATCTTGCTCGGGTTGATGAGCATGACCATCGCGATCATCGAAGTCGCGCTGTTCGGCTACATGGGACAACTGGTTGACTGGCTATCAACAAGCAATCCCGAAACCTTCCTTGCTGATAATAAATCAACACTGATGGGGCTCGGCGTTCTACTGTTGGTCGTGATGCCAATCTTGATCAGCGTCTACTCGCTATTGCTTCACCAAACTTTGCTGGGCAACTACCCAATGTCGATTCGTTGGTTAGCGCACCGCTACCTTTTGAAGCAAAGCTTGTCGTTCTATCAAGATGACTTTGCCGGACGTGTCGCCACCAAGGTGATGCAAACCTCGCTCGCAGTACGTGAAACCGTGACAAAAATGGTCGATGTATTCGTCTATGTGACGGTCTACTTTACGGCAATGTTATTCATACTCGCAGAATCAGATTGGCGCTTGATGGCTCCGATGCTGGTTTGGTTGTTCATTTACGTCAGCATTCAACTGCACTTCGTACCGAAACTCAAAGATGTGTCTTCTGAGCAAGCCGATGCTCGCTCGTTGATGACGGGTCGTATTGTGGATAGCTACACCAACATCGCAACGGTCAAACTATTCTCCCACAGCAAAAGAGAAACAGAATACGCCGAAGAAGGCATGGAAGGCTTCTTAGATACCGTCCATCGCCAAATGCGCTTAGTGACCGGCTTCAACATCTGCGTTGAGTTCGCTAACTACCTGTTGGTGTTCAGTATTGCCGGCATCTCTATCTACTTATGGCTAGACAACGCAATCACTGTTGGTGCAATTGCAATAGCGGTCAGCTTGGCTTTGCGTATTAACGGTATGTCGAAATGGATCATGTGGGAAATTGGTGGCTTGTTTGAAAACCTAGGCACCGTGATTGATGGCATTAAAACGCTGTCTAAGCCCATCGCTATTGAAGACAAAAAAGACGCTAAGCCTTTGGATGTGCCACAAGGTGGCATCAACTTCGATAACGTGAGCTTTAACTACGGCGAGAATAAGGGTGTGATTAACAACCTAAACCTCAACATCAAACCGGGTGAAAAAGTCGGCTTGGTTGGCCGTTCAGGTGCAGGTAAATCAACCTTAGTTAACTTGCTACTGCGTTTCCACGATGTAGAAAGCGGCCGCATCCTGATTGATGACCAAGTGATCTCAGATGTCACCCAAGACTCACTGCGCAGCAACATCGGCATGGTGACTCAAGACACCTCACTGCTTCATCGTTCAATCAAAGAGAACATCCTTTACGGTCGACCTGACGCGACAGATGAAGAAGTGTATGCCGCAACCCAACAAGCGCACGCGCACGAGTTCATTGAAACGCTCACCGACCCGTTTGGTAACATTGGTTACTATGCTCAAGTTGGTGAGAGAGGCGTTAAGCTTTCGGGTGGTCAGCGTCAACGTGTTGCTATCTCACGCGTACTTCTGAAGAATGCACCGCTGTTGGTTCTGGATGAAGCAACATCAGCACTTGATTCAGAAGTAGAAGCCGCAATTCAAGAAAGCTTAATAGAGCTTATGGAAGGCAAGACCGTGATTGCAATTGCACACCGTTTATCGACGATTGCAGCAATGGATCGCTTAATCGTACTCGACCAAGGCAATATCGTTGAAGAAGGCACTCACCAAGAGCTGATTACACAAAATGGCATCTATGCTCAATTGTGGAATCACCAGACCGGAGGCTTCATTGCCGATAATCTTGACCAAGCGTCGAGTGCTTAATTTATGTGCTACTTTAAAAGTGCGGCGTAATTCACACCAATTTGTTAATTAATGGTAAATTACACGTGGCAGAATGTTATGTCGTAATTATATAATGACATTAACACCAAAGACGCCTCGCTTGCGCGTTCTGGAATAAGGCTAGACTTCGGGGGGAGGCTAGCCTTTTTTATGCCTGTTATTCTTCGCCCCTTTCTCATCTATTTTTGTCTGCCCCATAAACTTCATCGATCCTTTTGTTTTTTTCTTGGCGTTTTTTTCTTAAAATGCGCGCAGTATTCTTTCTAGAGATCAACCATGAACAAAAGTGTCTTAACTAACGTAATCGCGTTAGCACTGCTTGCTGGCGGCTATGCGACAGCAAACCAATACTTGCTTTATGCAGGCCTATTCGCCTTTTCTGGTGCCATCACCAACTGGCTTGCGATTCACATGTTGTTCGAAAAAGTACCCGGTTTATACGGTTCTGGCGTTATTCCAGCACGCTTTGAAGAATTCAAGGCGGCCATCAAGCAATTGATGATGGAACAATTCTTTACCGAAGGTAATATCGACCGCTTCCTTAGCAGTGAGATGAGCGGTAAGTCGCTCAACCTAGAACCCGTGATTAAGAAGATCGATTTTAACCCTGCATTCGATTCGCTGGTGCATGTTATCGAGAACTCACAATTTGGTGGCATGTTAGCGATGGTTGGCGGCACTGAAGCACTACAGCCAATGAAAGCGCCATTCGTGGAGAAGATGCAAGAGTCTGTGATTGAAATAAGCAAGAGTGATTCTGTAAAAAATGCCATCAAGGATGAACTTGAATCGCCTGCAATGATGGATGAAATCAAAGAGAATATTGAAGCGATCATCGATCAGCGCTTGAATGAACTGACACCAAAGCTGGTTAAAGAGATGGTTCAAGCCATGATCAAGAAACACCTTGGTTGGCTAGTGGTTTGGGGCGGTGTGTTTGGCGGTGTGATTGGCTTAATCTCTGCGGCAATTACGCTGTAAGCGGTTTATCTGTTCTCACTCTAACTGCTCTAACTTAATCTGATTGACCTTTTCTCGGGCACTCAATAAAAAATGGAAGCTCACGAGCTTCCATTTTTTATATCTAAATAACCTTGGTAAAACGAAAGCAGGCCGCTATTTTAGGGTTGCTAATAGCTCAGGGTTCACACCAAAGCCCTTCTTATGCTCTTCAATCACCACTTCGCTGCGAGTCTGAATCACGCCCGGCAGTGTACCCAGCTTGGTTGCCATAAACGCTTGGTACGCCTTCATGTCTTTCACTCGAACCTTGATCATGGTGTCAAAATCACCCGACAGCGAATAACACTCTTCCACCTCAGGCATCATTTCAACCGCTTGGGCGAATTTATCGAAAATCGAGAAGCTGGTCTGGTCGAGACGAATATGGATAAAGACCTGGACATCGAGTCCCAGCTTTTCTGAACAGAGCTCGGCATGGTAGCCCGTTATGTAGCCTTCTTTCTCCAATCGCTTCAATCTATCAGAACAAGGGGACGTCGTTAGGTTGACCTGCTTTGCCAACTCAACAACAGGCAAACGCCCTTTCATATGCAGAATTCTTAGTATCTCTTTATCGATACGATCGAGTTGATGCTGAGACATAACATTCCTTAAACATTCTAAATTCCGCTCAGTATATTCCATACCACGAACAATCGAAGAAAACCTCGCTCACACATTTAAAAAACTAAATATGCCTTTAGCATTCACATCAAATATAAATCAATATGGAACGATAAGACCCCTTATAAATCAATCTTTGACTATTAACAAATTATTATAGAAATGACCCAGATAACAAATAAGTTGAGCCAGAAACGAAAGAAAGGATATAGGCCAAAGTGAATAATGGGATTATCAAAGAGAAAGGATAACTCTATTATGAAGACACAAGAACTCGCGTACAAACCATACGGTATTGGCTCATGGACACACGTAACGGTATCAAAAGATGTTGCTGAAGCACTCGCAAGTGAATACTCGAACTATGGATGGGAAGTGAAGATTGATGGCAACGCCATTGACACAAAACTTGCACTCAAAGCCGCATAGAAACGAAAAAAACCTCCATAAAGGAGGTTTTTTTTATCTAGGTTGGTAAGCACTTACTATAAGTTAAGCCATTCCAACTTGGGGAACTGTACTTCCTGTTTCACAACGACAATTACACGTTCGACAGAAGTGCTGAGTTTCCATATCGTAATACAGGTTTCCACTAAATAGCTTTGACGTCCATTGCATCATACGGCCAGAGGTTGTCTCGGGCTCAGATTCACAACGTTTCATTATAGACTTATGTAGTGTTGTTTTTTTACATCCTTTGCAATAGAGATCAGGCATACCTTTGTCCTATAGGTCTTTAGTGGTTACTGACAATTGACACATCATGTCGAATTTGGTTGCACTATTCACCGAGCTAATC
>NZ_JACJFF010000460.1:0-245 GCF_014164465.1 Vibrio sp. SG41-7
TTCAATCCGACATCACCAGACAAAACCTGATATCGATATTTTGTAACGAATACAAAATGGTACTGAATTTTAAAAACCGTATGGCTTCCGTAACGATAGTCCATGACCAACTCCACCTATGTACAAGGGCGCGAATATACTTTGTTAATCTGATGTAAAAAGAACTTTTTCCCTGTAATCTTTATTCCATGCGGCTTGGTTCATCTTTCTTGGTACAGACAAGTTACCCTCTGATTTTCTAAATA
>NZ_JACJFF010000461.1:0-245 GCF_014164465.1 Vibrio sp. SG41-7
ACGAGTCGTATCGTGTTGGTTAATCAGCGTGATTTTTTGTTCATTGGATAGTGTTATTTTCATGTCACCTAGCATGATCCTCATTTTGGCTAAAATCAAGCACCTTCAATGATCACGGGTATATCCACTTAAAAGAAGTGCTTGTTTGGTTTCAAGATGAAGCTAGATTTGGTCAACGCAATACCACAACCAAGATTTGGGCAGAAAAAGGAACTCGACCTAGAGCCGTTCAACAGCAACAATTT
>NZ_JACJFF010000462.1:0-243 GCF_014164465.1 Vibrio sp. SG41-7
GGGTGTGGTTCTTTTGAATCGACACGTTACATTTTAGCCATACAGCCTTTGTTTAGCCTGCTGTTTATGGAAATTCCAGTAATCCTGTAAATCACCACTCGATTTAACGGAGCGTAGTCTCAAGATTGCCTCAGCCCCATCAAGGCTCCACCTAGCTCCTGTGATATCTAATCTATCATTTATCAGATGCCGACAAGCTCCTTCGATAACACCACTTGCTATCGGATATCCACACTCTAGTGC
>NZ_JACJFF010000463.1:0-243 GCF_014164465.1 Vibrio sp. SG41-7
TTAATGCCGTTCGGATAAGCATTATTGCTTGAACCTGAACGGATATTTGGCTGGGACAAAGAGGACTGAACGTGGAAACGTTCGGTCCTTTCTTTTATCTGGAAGAATGAAGTGACTTAAACTGTCTCTCATCCTTTTCAGTTTTACAGGTAGAGTTCCGTCTGGACTTAAAGCTAACCAACGTAATTGCGCATCAATAAGGTTAATTGCGGCGGTAAAACTGACCCTAGTCGCTCGAACCCC
>NZ_JACJFF010000464.1:0-242 GCF_014164465.1 Vibrio sp. SG41-7
ACGTTTTGATATTCATCAACGAGTGCCCACACAGATTGATAGGTTTAAATTGTTAAAGAGCGTGTTCTCTAAAAAGAGAACGCTTTCAGTGCCTTAGCACTTAAGCAGGACGCGTATAATACGCTTTCCACTTTGAAAGTCAACATAAAACTCTAAGAAACTTAGAACTCTATGGTGACTTGTCTATTAAATAGACAAAGTCGAAATTAAAGCCTGGCGATGTCCTACTCTCACATGGGGAA
>NZ_JACJFF010000465.1:0-242 GCF_014164465.1 Vibrio sp. SG41-7
CCAGAAGCTCTGATAGAGCGCATGATTGAGCATATTCCTGATAAGCACTTCAAAATGATTCGATACTTCGGTTTTCTATCAAACCGACGTCGTGGTGAGATGCTCCCTAAGGTCTACGATGCCTTAGGCATCGCCCCTAAAGACGCACCTGAAATGCCCGGCTACGCCGCCATGTTGAAAGGGTATGTGAAGGTTGACCCGTTTGAGTGCATTCTTTGTGGGCATCGTTTAACGTTTCTTCG
>NZ_JACJFF010000466.1:0-240 GCF_014164465.1 Vibrio sp. SG41-7
GACTCAATTTACTTTTTGTTTCCACTTTTTAATAAAAAGTAGAATCAAAAAATGAACAATCATTTCTGATCATTCGAATACAAGACACTTGAATGTGTTTGTTGTGTTTATACCGTTCTTATTAAATAAGAGCAGATAAACATTGAGAACTTTTAAATTTGATTTGAATTACTCGTAAGTAATCAAATCAGTCAGCTTTCCAAATTGTTAAAGAGCATAAAGCAAAAAGCTTTAATCAAT
>NZ_JACJFF010000467.1:0-238 GCF_014164465.1 Vibrio sp. SG41-7
AAAAGGGCTTCGGCGCCATCTAGCCCCCATCTTGCTCCTGTTATATCGAGGCGGTCATTAATCAGATGCCGGCAGGCGCCTTCAATTATCCCGCTCGCTATCGGAAATCCCGCCGCCAAAGCCTCATCGTATCTCAACCTGTCTTTGTTTTTAACCAGGTACTTCGCACAGCTATCTACAGCGTCTCGCTTCGTTAATTTCCTTTTTGTTGCACTCTGCCTGAGTCCTTTTGCCACCT
>NZ_JACJFF010000468.1:0-238 GCF_014164465.1 Vibrio sp. SG41-7
GTGATATCGACAGTGGGTTTTGGAATATCGAAGACCTGATGGCGGTAGTAAGGGCCACCTTGAATATCGATATCTGACTGGGCACAGCAAGGGCACACTTCAGGAAAACAATCGATAACTACATCAGTTGTTTTCAGTCGTGAGAGTTTTCGTTGATGCCCTGTGTGGCCTTCTTTAGCTCCTCTCGAATTGCGACCACCAGAGCTTTGATCTTTTTTCGCTCATGCTTGTCCTTAGG
>NZ_JACJFF010000469.1:0-227 GCF_014164465.1 Vibrio sp. SG41-7
GCCTTCGATGGTTCGAATCCGTCTCCCTCCACCATATTCTTCTTACCTCTTTCGAGAGTTAAGAGAACAACCTAGTTGATGGGCTTATGGGAAAACATCAATTTAGGCTTACTTTGTGAAGAGTAAGACACACCCTGGAGGGGTTCCCGAGTGGCCAAAGGGAGCAGACTGTAAATCTGCCGGCACTGCCTTCGATGGTTCGAATCCGTCTCCCTCCACCATATTCT
>NZ_JACJFF010000046.1:0-39654 GCF_014164465.1 Vibrio sp. SG41-7
GGCTCTGGCTCTGGCTCTGGCTCTGGCTCTGGCAAGGATTCAACGATATTTTCAAGTTCATCGCTACCTTGAATTTTCGGTTCAAAGTCAAAATCAGAGTCTATATTCGCAGGAGATTCAACATCATCAATGGCTTCGGCTAACCAATCTTCTACCGTTTCTTCATCGTCTTCAGAGATTTCATTTAAAGACGACGGCGAAGCTTGATCTTCAGTACTCGCAGCGATGTCTTCACGCTGATGTTGTACGTCGGCTTCTTTCGGTTCTAATTCTTGTTGCTCAGTATCTTCTTGAGTCGGCTCTTCAAAAACTGGTTTGTCAAAGTCAGAATTCTCAGAGAGCAACGAGTCAATATCCAGTTCATCATCTTTAACAGACGACACCGCTTCTTCTGGTGATAATTCATGACTATCAGAAAGGTCCGTTTTTTCTGGCTCCAAAGCACTTTCGATTGATGCTTCAGCTGGCTCTTCAGTAGCTTGCAACGAATCGCTGTCATCAGAAGTCATCAACTCATCAATCAATGCTTCATCTGTTGTTTCTAGTGCGTCATCAAGCAACGCATCCGTTGCAGGCGCTACACCAAACAAGTCATCGATAAAGTCATCACGATTAAAGGCTTCATCATTTTCTGGCTTAACATCAGCACCGTCTTGAATCAGTTCTGAATCTAATGAAGCATCACCAACAAGTTCAGGTTGTGGTGTTTCAGTAATGTCCGTTATTTGCTCAGGCTCGACTTCAGAAGGCTCTGACGTTAATTGAGTATGTTCAACCTCTGAATCCTTGATAAGGTCGTCGCTGGCTTTATCAGAACCAAAGGCAGCATCTAGCTCTTTATCAAACGTCTGCTCTTCTGATTCAAGCTCGTCTTCAATACCACTTGTCAGTAAATCATCAAACGGGTCTAAAGATTCAGATTTTGGTGAATCAGTTTGGTCCGCTGAAAGCGCATCATCCGATAGTTCACTATCAAGGAAATCATCCAGTAAGTCGGTGCTCTCTGCATCGAGTTCGAAATCATCCTCAGAATCTCCGATTAATTCATCCAGAGTTTCCGTGCTGTCTTCTGCAATGTTCAGCTCATCATCAGTCGATAAACCAGAAAGCTCTTCAAGTTCGGATAAGGCATCAAAACCTAAAGGCTCACTTTCAGGCTCATCATCCGATTCATCGCCCAGCATTTCATCAAGGAGTTCGGTCGAGTTGCTTAGGTCAACGTCATCCCCTTCCAACTGCTCATCAAGTAGATCAACGCTGTCTTGAGTCTCTTCATCAACGATTGGCTTATCAAACTGAGACAGGATGTTTTCGATATCATCATCAGACGCCAAACCATTGTTTAGGTTCGTCGCTATTTCATCGTCGCTATCGAGGTTGAAAGGATCATTCGCTTGCTCGTTCTGAGCGGCAACCTGAGCAAAGATGTCATCAATATCATCCTCTACACTAGGAGTTGCAGATTGAGTGGTCTGTTGTTCAGAGATCAGAGCATCAATATCAAAGTCGTCATTGCTTATGTCCGAAGGCGTAGCATCGCTTTGTTGTTCTGAGATAAGCGCATCGATATCAAAATCATCGGTTATTGATGTGTCGGCACTAGAAGTAGAATCACTTTGCTCTTCCGAAATCAAAGCATCGATGTCGAAGCTATCATCATCTTCGTCATCAAGAGAAAACAGGTCATCTAATAGTGACTGGTCTAATTCGTTAGAGCCTAAATCTTCAGTCTCGGATTCTTTAGATAGCAGTGCTTCAATGTCATCAGCAGACATTGCGTTATCATCTGAGAGGTCAAAATCGACTTCATCGGTATCAAGTGCGCTTTCTGCGCTTTTATCGAGCGCGCGCTCCATCTCTTCAAGACCAAGCGCTTTCTCTTCACCATTAACACTAATGCCGTTGCTGCTGTCCAAGTCCAGATCATCAAAGTTAGTGTCTAAATCACCATTTTCGCCAATGCTCGCAAATGGGTCATCATCTTCACCGTCGAGATTGAAATCGAGATCAGATTCATCCAATCCTGCAAATACATCATCTTCTTCAGCAAGAGCTTGGTCGTCAAACAACTTATTGGCATCGTCTTCAGTGCCAAACAGGTCATCGTCTAAAGACAGCTCGTTAAGGTCGTCCATCTCGTCGCCCAGTGTAATAGGCGCGACGTTGCTTGGTTCAGGCTGCATCGGTTGTTCTTGAGTGTTTTGCTGTTGTTCTTCACTTTTAGAACGACGACCTATCAGCATCACGATGATCAAGCCAAGTAGAAGACCCGGAATAATCGCAAGAGCCGCAACTAACCAACCATTAGATAACAGTTCATCCATGGCACTTGGTGCCATTTTTTCAATTTCGGCGTTCTTTCTACGCTCTTCATCAAGTAGCTTTTCCACTTCGCTACGAATGCGGTCTTCATCACTGAGCTCTGTTTTTAGCTCATCCACTTCCAATTGAACATTCGACAGCATCAAACGAAGTTGATGGTTTTTTTCTTCGAGTGACAGTAACTCAGTTTCTGAAAGCTCTAACTGCTTCTCAAGGTGGTTCATTTCCTTGGCACCGGTTAGCGGCTTGCTATTCACTATCTCTTGATTACCAATTATCGATTTATCGACAACTTTAGGTTCGATAACCTTAGCTTTGGATTGTGCATTTTTAGGTGCTACATCTGGTCGACTTGACGCTTGCGCTACTTTAGGTTTTGAAGCGGTAGGCTTTGTCGCAGGAGCATCAAGCTTAGCAAGGTGCGAGTTCATGATGTTGATAGCTTGCTGCGTCGAACTTGCACGAGCTTGCTCTAAAGAAGGCACACGTAAATTACTGGCAGGCAGCAGGCTATGGATATTCTGATTTTCAAACGCTTGTGGGTTTAAGCGATAAATCGCCAACAATGTTTGTTGGACTGAAACGGAGTTATCAGGGCGTAACCTTGAAGCAATAGACCATAGCGTTTCTGAGCCACTAGTTGGACCATAGAAACGTGAAGGCTCAGCGCTATTCAATTGCGCTCTTTGAAGAGGTTCTGAAAACGTAGGCGCTGATTGTATCTGGCCATTAGGCCCTACAACTCGAATGGAATCTGCACGAACAACGGAAATCTGAGTCGCAATGATAAAGGCAAAAGGCATTAACCACGGCTTGAAAAATTGAAACATAAAAGGCTCAGCTAGGTGCTTAAATTCGGAAAAGTGATGATCTATTAAATATATCGGATAAATGACGTAAAACTATAGAGATGAAAACAAAAAATGTGTTGCAGCAACAATATTCGCAGCAATTTCACACAATTTGACTAACAATATTTTCAATCGATTAAAAAAGCCCCACTAAAGAGTGAGGCTTGATAATCAAAGCAATGAAGCTTAGAAGTAATCGCGAATCAGAACTTCAGCGATTTGAACTGCGTTTGTCGCTGCGCCTTTACGAACGTTATCAGCTACTACCCACATGTTCACGCCGCTGTGATGGCTGATGTCGCTACGAATACGACCAACCATTACGTGGTCCTTACCACCCGCATCACGAACTTGAGTTGGGAAGTCTAGCGCTTGGAATACTTCAACGCCTTCCGTATTCTCTAGAAGTTGAATAACTTGCTCTGCACCGATTGGCGCGCGAGTTTCAACGTGTAGAGATTCAGCGTGACCGTAGAACACAGGAACACGAACACAAGTCGGGTTCACCGTGATTGACGAATCAGCAAAGATTTTCTGAGTTTCCCAAACCATCTTCATTTCTTCACGTGTGTAGCCGTTCTCTGTAAATTCATCGATTTGAGGAATACAGTTGAACGCGATCTGCTGTGAGAATGCTGACTTGTCAGCTGGCATGCCGTTAAGAAGCTTAGCCGTTTGACCTGCTAGCTCATCGATACCCGGCTTACCTGCACCAGACACAGATTGGTAAGTTGAAACGTTAATACGCTCAAGACCCACTTCATCGTGAATTGGTTTAAGTGCTACTACCATCTGAATAGTAGAGCAGTTAGGGTTCGCGATGATGTTGCGGTTACGGAACTCAGCAATCGCTTCAGGGTTAACTTCTGGCACAACCAGAGGAACATCATATTCGTAACGGAAACGTGATGTGTTATCGATAACAACCACACCTTCGTCAGCGGCGATTGGAGCCCAACGTTCTGAAAGCTCGCTACCTGCAGAGAAAAACGCAATATGTACTTGAGACCAATCGAAGTCTTCTACGTTTTGTACTTGTATTGTTTTGCCGTTAAAACGGGAAGTTTTGCCTTCACTACGTTCACTTGCTAGTAAGTGCATTTCACCGACAGGGAATTTACGCTCTTTAAGTACTTCAAGAATGGTTTCACCAACCGCACCAGTCGCACCTAAAATAGCAATATTAAATTCTTGGCTCATTGTTTCTCTCTTTTATAAAGTTGGCTTTACCATAAAACCGAGTTTAGATAACGGCGTCAAATTACAAGATTCGTCGCCCGTTAACTCGACTGCACTGTACTCTCTGCGGTCCCAATATTCTTTACGCATCTTGTCAAAAGAACCCGGCGTAGAGATATTGCGACGGAATAAGGCGTCGTCTTTGCGCACATCATAGATCAACTGAGTCAAATTGTGCAGTGTTGCTTCATCCCAAGCTCTATCTAATTTCATTTGAGGCACTGGTGCTGTTGGCAGAAGATCGCTTGCATAAGCACGCTGTTCAGTACCTAAAAACTCACAATAACTGTTGAAGATCATCGTGGTACCACGTGCTTTACCCTCTAAACCGTAGCCCGCTACGTGAGGAGTTGCAAAAGCAAGCAGTGGAAGTAGCTCAAAATCGACTTCAGGCTCAAACTCAAATACATCAAGAACGGCAGTAAAACCATCGGCTTTTTGCAAGCGAGCTTTTAACGCTTGGTTATCAACAACTGGGCCACGAGCTGCATTAATCAAAATTTGATCAGCACGTAAGTTGTTCAGCACTTGCTCATTGATCAAGTGATGTGTTGGGAACTCACCCGTTTTAGTAATTGGCGTATGCATAGTGATCACGTCCGATTGCTCAAGCAGTGTCTCGAATTCAGTAAACTCACGAGTATCACCCTCTTGTTGTTTTAGAGGATCGTTCAGCAGAACTTTGATACCAATACCTTCAAGGCACTTCGCTAAGTAGCTACCTACCTGACCGCAACCGATAATACCGACCGTTTTGTCGAATACAGAGAAGCCTTGTTGCTGCGCAAGTACCATCATTGCGCTGAAGGCATACTCAGCGACACCCACCTTGTTACAGCCAGGCGCCGCAGTAAAGAAAATGCCACGCTCTTTCATCAATGCTTGGTCGACATGGTCCATACCTGCCGTCGCAGTGCCGACAAACTTCAGCTTGTTGGCTTTGCTAATCAATGACTCATTCACCTTGGTGACAGAGCGAATCATCAATGCGTCTACGTCAACTAGATCGTCAGCAGTTAATGTGCGACCAGACTTCATTGTCACTTCCCCTAGCTGGCTAAATAGCGCTTCAGCATAAGGCATATTTTCGTCGATTAAGATTTTCATTTGGCGAGTACTTTAGTTGGGGTCTATCGACCTAAATGTGAATTGAAATGATTGTGCAAAATTCCACACTCGGTGTCGAGTAGCAAATGGAATACATTATATATAAAGGGCTACGTTGGCATTTATCACACCATATTCCAAAACCGAATCAACACTGAAGATTGTGTAGCCCAGAAACGAAAAATGCCCGATTGAATAAACAATCGGGCAAACATCCAGAACAAAAGGATCCTATCTCGCTCTCCAGGAGACAGAGTCTTGCGTCTGTTCAACCAGTACTAACCAAAGTCAGCACTGATCAAGCTCTGGAAACCTTTCAACTTCTAAATCTTGATTTAAAAAGCTATTTTCTAAAGCGAAGCTTACAAAGCTAGGGTTAAAAAACACGCTTAAAACCATATTTATAAAAGCTATGTTCTGATGGTCATGATTACTGGGCGACCTATGCGTGTTGAATCTGCACTCACGTCACCCATTAACGATTAACCTTTATTAATTTAACCTTAGCTTCAATTAGCCTTGGTATTTTTTGATTACTAGCGTTGCGTTCGTACCGCCGAAACCAAAGCTGTTAGACATAACCGTTGTTAGCTCTTGTTCACGAGCTTCCGTTACGATGTCTAGGCCTGCGCCTGCTTCGTCTAGGTTTGCAACGTTAATGCTTGGTGCGATGAAGCCGTTATCAAGCATTAGCGTTGAGTAAATTGCTTCGTGTACACCAGCCGCACCTAGAGCGTGACCTGTCATCGCTTTAGTTGCTGAGATTGCTGGGCTGTTGCCGCCAAAGACTTCTTGGATTGCACCAAGTTCTTTAACGTCACCAACAGGAGTTGAAGTACCGTGAGTGTTCACGTAGTCAACGCCATCAACGTTTTGCATTGCCATCTTCATACAACGAACTGCGCCTTCACCAGAAGGAGCAACCATGTCGTAGCCATCTGAAGTTGCGCCGTAACCCACGATCTCGCCGTAAATTTTTGCGCCACGAGCAACAGCGTGCTCAAGTTCTTCGATAACTAGCATGCCGCCGCCACCAGAGATAACGAAACCGTCACGATCTGCATCGTAGGTACGAGAAGCAAGTTCAGGAGTGTCGTTGTATTTAGTAGAAAGTGCGCCCATTGCGTCGAACATCATAGTCAGAGACCAATCCAGTTCTTCACCGCCACCAGCGAATACAACGTCTTGTTTACCCAGTTGGATAAGCTCCATTGCGTGACCAATACAGTGTGCAGATGTCGCACATGCAGAACTCATAGAGTAGTTCACACCACGGATTTTGAAAGGAGTTGCTAGACAAGCAGAAACCGTAGAAGCCATTGTACGTGGCACCATGTATGGACCAACGCGCTTCACGCCTTTCTCACGAATGATGTCTACTGCGTTTACTTGGTTTAGAGATGAAGCACCACCTGAACCCGCTACGATACCCGTGCGGTCATTAGATACTTGATCTTCAGTTAAACCAGAATCAGCAATTGCTTGCTCCATTGAAAGATAAGCGAATGCCGCTGCATCACCCATAAAGCGCATTTTTTTGCGATCGATATGGTCAGCAGGGTTCATTTTTAGGTTACCCCAAACTTGAGAGCGCAAGCCATTTTCCTTGAACTGCTCTGAAGCGGTAATACCAGATTTACCCTCTTTCAGTGATGCTAAAACTTCTTCGACGTTGTTACCGATACTTGAAACAATACCCATACCGGTGATTACGACTCGTTTCATGTGACATTCCTATAATTCTAAATTCAGCTAGATGATAACTAAGAAGCCTAACAAAAGTGGTCAGCTTTCCTAGAAATTCGTACAATCCCTACCAACATATCGCTTCAAATCACAAAATGATAGATTTTATGACTTCAATTACTAATGCAGAACTGGAATGGAATGAGTCTGGCACGCCAGTTTCAGACCAATTTGACGACGTTTACTTCTCTAATGTTAACGGTTTAGAAGAAACTCGCTACGTCTTTTTAAAACAAAACCACCTTCCAGAGCGTTGGCTTGAACATCAACAACGCCGTTTTGTGATAGCTGAAACCGGTTTTGGTACAGGGTTGAACTTTCTCGCAGTCTGGCAATGGTTCGATGCTTTTATTAAAGATAACCCACAAGCGATGACCAAAGAGTTACATTTCATCAGTTTTGAAAAATATCCTCTCAATAAAGAGGATCTCATCAAAGCGCACCAATCGTGGCCAGAATTAGCGGAGTATGCGACACAACTCCAAGAACACTACCCTATCGCCCTGCCTGAATGTCACCGTATTGTGCTCAGTGATGGTGCGATCACGCTTGATTTGTGGTTTGGTGATATTAAAGATTGTATGCCAAACGTGCCGACCCCGCATGAAGGTTTGGTTGACGCTTGGTTCTTAGATGGCTTTGCGCCAAGTAAGAACCCAGAAATGTGGAATCAAAACCTATTCAACGGCATGGCCAAATTAGCAAAACAAGATTGCAGTTGTGCAACGTTTACTGCTGCCGGTTTTGTTCGCCGCGGTTTAATCGAAGCTGGCTTTGCAATGAAAAAAGTTAAAGGCTTTGGTACTAAGCGGGAAATGATTGCAGGCCGCCTTAACGAAAAGCACGCTCACACCAACATCAAACCTTGGTATGGCCTAGCTCAACACAGTGATTCACAAGATATCGCCATTATCGGTGGTGGTGTTGCCAGCGCTGCGCTTGCAAAAACCTTAAGCCGACGTGGTAAAAACATCACCCTTTATTGTGAACACCAACAAGCTGCGGGCAATGCCTCTGGCAATAATCAAGGTGCGATTTACCCATTATTGAGTGAAGCGACATCTAATGTTTCAAGAATATTTGGCCCGGGTTTATTGTTTGCCCGCCAATTTATCAATCAAGCAGCGCAATCGGTGAACTTTGATCACAGCTGGTGTGGCGTGAATATCTTAATGTGGGATCAAGGCTCAACTAAAAAGCTCAACCGCATGTTGGAAGGCAATTTCCACACAGACTTGATCCAGCGCTTAACGCCTGAACAAGCGAACGAAAAGATTGGCTTACCGGTCGATAAAGAGAGTGTTTACTTCCCACTGGGTGGGTGGTTAAGCCCTCTTCAGTTGACTCAAGGTTTGATAGGTAAGTTAGAAGAGACCAACCAAGTAAGCGCACACTATCAACATCAAGTAACGCAACTTGAGTGGTTAGAAACAGAGCAGCAATGGTTGCTGACGATTGAGACACCTCAAGGTGAAATTCAAACCAAGCACGATCAAGTGGTTGTCGCGAATGGACACAAGTTCACCCAATTTGAACAAACTCGCCCCGTACCTCTGACACCAGTTAAAGGGCAAGTAAGTCATATCCCGACTACAGAGAATCTCAGCCAGTTAAAAACGGTATTGTGCTTTGATGGCTACCTGACGCCACAAAACCCAAATAATGGTCACCACTGTATTGGCGCGAATTACGATAAAACCAATATCGACCAAGAGTTTGATATTGAGGTTCAGCAACATAATGGCGAGCGCCTGCATGGGTCGCTACCAGACCAAGCATGGACAAAAGATGTCGATACCAGCGGCAACTTAGCGCGCCAAGGTATCCGCAGCGTGAGTCGAGATCACCTACCATTCGTCGGTAATGTTGGCGATTTTGAATCCATCAAAGAGCAATATCAGAATCTGCACAACTTTAATCCGCAGCGTGATGCTATCGACGATATCGAACCTGTTACCAGCTATCCGAACTTGTTCTGCTTTATCGGTTTAGGTTCGCGTGGTTTGAGCTCGACCCCTCTTTTAGCTGAAGTTTTAGCCTCACAAATTTGTGGCGATCCTCTACCTCTTCCGGTTGATGTGCTCGAAGCCATTCATCCATGTCGAATGTGGATTAGAAGATTACGTAAAGGCAAAGCGTTAACAGAAGGTTGGGTCTCAACAAAACAAACCAGTGCGGAATAATCGATTCTAGACTAGGTCTAAATATTCAAATAAGTATTAGGCCGTGTTGAGCTTACGAGCTAATTTTTGCAGCGAAAGGTCAACACGTCCTAGTTCGACCCAAACAAAAAGCCCGAGCATCTCTCAATGTTCGGGCTTTTTGTTTTTCTAATCTTATCTACGTCGCTGCTTCTTATTCTAGAGCAGTTCGTTACTTTTCAGCTATTCGCTTTACTTTCCGCTTTTACAGCTTAGCAATCGCGTCTTTAATTTGAGCGGCAATCTCTTCGTTGCTAATTGAACCCGACTCAAAATCAAAGTTATCGTAGAAGCTAGGCACTGAAAGTGACGCTTTAACGTTACCGCCAAAAAATGGTGCTGAACCTGTTGCTGCGCCAAGTACCGTCTGTGCACCACCCGGGCCCGGAGATGTCGCTAAGTAAACCGCAGGCTTCTCGCCGAATACTGAACGCTCAATGCGTGTCGCCCAGTCAAATAGGTTTTTGTACGCTGCAGGATAGTGACCGTTGTGTTCTGCAAACGAGATAACGAATGCATCGGCTTCAGCTAGGTCACGTAAAAATGCTTGAGCGCCTTCCGCTTGGCCAATCTCTTTTTCAGTGTCTTCACTGAACATAGGCACGTTGTAATCGGTGATGTTTAGGACTTTTACTTCAGCACCTTCAATCAAGTTTGCTGCGTAAGTTGCTAGTGCTTTATTGATAGAGGTAGAGCTTGTGCTTGCGCCAAATGCGATAACTTTCATGATGTGACCTTTTCTGTGATTCCGTTAAGTGGGATTAGAATAACGTAGTCAGAAAATGGAACCATCACAAGAAATGAACGGACTCATTCAAAAATTTCGAATGAGTCTCAAATTATTGGTTCGCTCAAAAATGAGGAGGAAGAGTAATGAGCGAATTACGCTAGACGAATAATGCTAGACGAATAAAATTAAGCTTGGTTTTGCAGCTCAACCCAAAGGTCATTAACGATCGTGCGGTCTGCTGGCGTTAGTTCAGAGCGAGCGTCATCTAGGCTCTTCTCGATGCGTGCTTTAACTTCAGCTACGTCTTCAATACCGTCTTCTTCACATGAAGCCACTGAAAGAGAAATATGACCACGTAAGTAACCACCAGCAAACAGTTCATCGTCTGATGCGTTTTCAATGCGAGCATCAATTACTTCAAGTAGTTTTTCTTCAAATTCGATAATCATAATATTCTCTTATTTCACAATAAATTGGCTAGTACATAAAGGTGCAACATCATAGAAGCTGCGTAATGCTTCAGAGAGCATTTTCACGCGAGGCGGAAGACCAGCTTCAAAGATACCCATGACTTCGCTGTGTACTTTATTCATAAAGGCCAAACGATCTGGCTCAAAATCGCCGTGTAGATTGTCACAGCTGACATTAAAAGGAAAGCCTGCACTGGTCGCAATGATCCATTCATACGCTTGTGGGCGAATTTCTACTTTTTCAAACTCAGCTTGAACCGACTCAGTTCGGCCATCAGGCTCATACCAGTAACCAAAATCTTCCAATAAACGACGCTCAGGACCAGCCACACACCAGTGTGCTATCTCGTGAAGTGCTGACGCGTAAAAGCCGCGAGCAAATACGATACGGTGATGAGAAACCTCCTCATCGGCTGGCAGGTAAATAGGCTCGTCCGCTCCAAGTTCTAGCTTGGTATTAAAGCTCTTGAAAAAGGTTTGATTGAAAATGTCGATGATATCTGAGTATTGGTGGGTCATAAGATCAAATTTAAATAAAAAGAACTGGGGCATTTTGCGTTTTTTTAAGCGCTCGGTAAAGCCCTATCACTGGCAATGACATTAGGTTCATCATAATACTTTACGATGACAATCGATTGCTGATCCCAGATTACACCATTTTGAGGTAAATGATTAGTTTAGCTAATCTGAAATGCCTATTCACGGTACAAATATTCATTCGTCAATCAGCGTTTTTACTACTACACTCGCGCTTCATTTTTATATCCCTATGGCCTATAAGACTCCAATTTATAGACCTAAATTATAGAGCTACAGCAATGCTACTAAGTGTTTTGTATATCATTGGCATCACGGCAGAAGCCATGACCGGCGCTCTCAGTGCTGGCAAACAAAAAATGGATTGGTTTGGTGTAATGTTGGTTGCAAGTGCAACGGCAATTGGCGGCGGTACAGTACGAGATATCTTACTCGGCCATTACCCTTTAGGTTGGGTTGAAAACCCACAATATCTGGCGATCACCTGTATCGCGGGTGTTATCACAACAGGACTGGCTAAATGGGTAATCAAGCTAAAAGGGTTATTCATTCGTTTGGATGCGCTGGGGCTTATCGTATTCAGTATCATTGGTACTAAAGTGGCGATGACCATGGGCCTGCACCCAATGATTTGTATGGTGTCTGCATTGGTTACTGGCGTATTTGGTGGCCTGCTGCGCGATCTTATCTGCCGTCAAACACCATTGGTTCTGCATGAAGAGCTGTATGCATCTGTCGCCCTTGTCGCTTCAGGTTTATACCTAGGTTTGCTTGAGCTTGGCATTAACGACGTAACCGCAACGATTGTTACGCTTGTGGTTGGTTACTTGCTGCGTATGGCGGCCGTACGATTCAAATGGCGCTTGCCTTCATTCCAGCTTGATCCGGAAAGCTCTGTGCATTAGATAATATATTCTCAATTACGCAGAATATAAAAAGGGTTGCTTCATTACGAAGCAACCCTTTTTTTGTTTCTATCAAATCAGTTTCAAATCTGTTCTGAATAAAACGAAGCAGAACTAGATTTTTGGCGTTTCTGTTGTCACACCAAAGTTTTGACCACGGTGACGTAGCAAGTGATCAAGCAATACAATCGCTAACATCGCTTCAGCAATAGGTACCGCACGGATACCCACACATGGATCGTGACGACCTTTAGTGATTAACTGCGTTGCTTCACCGTCTTTAGTGATCGTGTCACCAGGAACAGTAATGCTTGATGTTGGTTTAAGCGCAATACTCGCCACAATATCTTGGCCAGTAGAAATACCGCCTAGGATACCGCCAGCATGGTTGCTGCTGAAGCCTTCTGGAGTTAATGGATCACGGTGTTCACTACCGCGTTGATTAACGACATCAAAGCCATCACCAATCTCAACACCTTTCACCGCATTGATGCTCATTAGAGCGTGTGCGATGTCTGCATCTAGACGGTCAAAGATTGGCTCACCAAGGCCTACAGGCACTTTAGTCGCAACCACTTGAATCTTCGCACCGATCGAGTTGCCTTCTTTTAGCAAGTCACGAATCAGTTGGTCAAATTCCGGTACTTTGTCGGCATCTGGGCAGAAAAACGCGTTGTTTTCAATCTCGTTCCAATCCACTTTATCAATTGAGATATCACCCATTTGAGAAAGGTAAGCTTGGATTTCAACACCAAATTCTTGTTTCAGGTATTTCTTCGCAATTGCACCTGCCGCAACACGCATTGCAGTTTCACGAGCAGAAGAGCGACCGCCGCCACGGTAATCACGTACACCGTACTTTTGATGGTAGGTATAGTCAGCATGACCAGGACGGAATTTGTCTTTAATTTCGGAATAGTCTTTAGAGCGTTGGTCTGTATTTTCAATCAATAGACCAATAGAAGTGCCCGTAGTTTGGCCTTCAAATACACCTGATAAGATTTTGACTTCATCCGCTTCACGGCGAGCCGTTGTATAACGAGAAGTACCAGGGCGACGACGATCCAAATCTCTTTGAAGGTCTGCTTCGGTAATTTCTAATCCTGGTGGGCACCCATCTACGATACATCCTAGTGCGATACCGTGACTTTCTCCGAACGTGGTCACGCGGAAATGTTGTCCGATACTGTTTCCTGCCATTACTTCCTCTAAATCAGCTATTGAGCAGAAGGTTTGATTCCTAAACCGACTGGCTAATAGCTTTACTTGTCTATTCTTCGTGAATTCATAGTGGCTTTATTACTAAATGATGTAAACCCCAAAAAACGAACAATTTTAACTTTCTATTACATAAGCCGAATGAAATGAATAACGAGGAAAAATGAGTAGCGCTTTAAAGTGGTGATTTTGAATAGTTTCATGGCCAGTTAACAAAGGTTAATGAACTCGGTTTGAATACTCTCTATGTTGTAGCCCAAATAATAAGGAGAAAAGTGATGATCGAGTGGAGAGTTAAAAAATTTGCGGAGCTGTCTGTTCAAGAGCTCTATGATTTCTTACAGCAAAGAGTTGATATTTTTATCGTGGATATGAACACACCCTATAGTGATCTAGACGGCAAAGATAATCATCCAGAGACCTATCACATCATGGGTTATGAGAACGGACACCTAGTGGCTTACAGCCGAATTATGGCTCAGAAGCTTGGATACCCCGTAGATGTTCTCCCTTTGCTCGATTCTGATGCAGATGATGTATGTATCGGGCGAGTGATCGTAGCGAAAGAATGCCGAGGTAAACAGATAGGTAACCAGCTGATGCAAGTGAGTTTTGATACCACTCGGAAGGTTTACCCTGATTGCTCAATTTTTATTTCGGCACAAGCTCACCTTAAAGACTATTATGGTAAGTTCGGTTTCGACGTAGTGACCGATCGTTACTTGGAAGATGGATGCAGTATGCTAGGCCTTAGATATACCCCACAGCTCGTTGCCGTTTAGCAAAAACTGAAAGACAAGGGCATCTAAAGACACAACATGGTATTGAAATATTAAGTCGTTCTGAAATGCAAAAAACCCGACAACTCAGGGAGTTATCGGGTTTCTTTAAATAGTGGTACGCCCTGAAGGATTCGAACCTTCGACCACCTCCTTAGAAGGGAGGTGCTCTATCCAGCTGAGCTAAGGGCGCGCTACAGGAAAGGATTATACGAATTCGAATCAGTAAAGCAACGGCTTTATCTAACATTCTGATCCAAGTGAGTAAAAAAAGGGCAATAAGATTATAAGTGTTGGAAAATAGAACAAAGCAAACGTTTGCTTGATGGTAATCAAAAAGATTTTCTGGAATAATGCGCCAAAACATCAGCCACTAACTTGAATATCAATACTAAGGAAATTCATGACTGCTCAAAATATTGATGGAAAGCTAATTTCTCAAACGGTTCGCTCTGAAGTAGCGGCACGTGTAAAAGCTCGTACTCAAGCGGGATTACGTGCCCCGGGCCTAGCGGTTGTTTTAGTGGGTGAAGACCCGGCATCTCAGGTTTACGTTGGCAGTAAACGCAAAGCGTGTGAAGAAGTTGGTTTCGTCTCGAAATCTTTTGATTTACCAGCAACTGCCACCGAACATGAATTGCTAACGCTAGTCGATCAACTCAACGAAGACCCAGAGATTGATGGCATTCTAGTTCAACTGCCTTTGCCAGCTGGTATCGATACTACTCACGTTCTTGAGCGTATCACACCTGAAAAAGACGTTGATGGCTTCCACCCATACAACGTAGGCCGTTTGGCTCAGCGTATGCCTAAGCTACGCTCTTGTACGCCTAAAGGCATCATCACGCTGCTTGACCGTTACAACATCGATTTACGCGGCAAGCACGCGGTTGTTGTTGGTGCATCAAACATTGTTGGTCGCCCAATGACTCTAGAACTGCTTCTAGCAGGTTGTACGACAACAACATGTCACCGCTTCACCAAAGACCTTGAAGGTCACGTACGTCAAGCAGACGTTGTTGTGGTTGCCGTTGGTAAGCCTAACTTCATTCCTGGTGCTTGGATTAAGAAAGGTGCTGTTGTGGTCGATGTTGGTATCAACCGTTTGGAATCTGGCAAGCTCGTTGGCGACGTTGAATACGATGTGGCTAAAGAGAGCGCAAGCTTCATCACACCAGTTCCGGGTGGAGTTGGTCCAATGACAGTGGCAAGCCTAATCGAAAATACTATGATCGCTTGTGAGCAATTTCACTCGAAATAGCCCGTAAACGACAGTCTCGGTAGCAATACCGCTGACATGAATTGATTGTTACTAAAATAGAATTAAAAAGCCGTAGCGTGAAAACGTTGCGGCTTTTTTGATACTGAGCTATTCGTTTTTGATACAAAGCGACTCGCTTTAAATACAGAGCACTCGCTACTTATCTGGAGTATCGATACCTTCAATTTCTTCCGAAGGCGGCAATAAACTAATAACCTGACACTCCGTTGATATGAGTTTTTCCAAATCAGAACCTTGCGTCACTAAACGGAAATCACCGCCAGTAATCACACCCAATGGAATCGCTTTAGGATACAGCGCGTTAAACTCATTAAGGTCAAATGCTTCGGTCAAACCCGTGCTCTTAATTTGGCTGCCTTGAGCCATCAAGGAGTTAAGTTTGGAATAGGTAACCCCTTCTGAAAACAGGTTTCTATTGCCATCACGGCTCACCTGATGCCTTTCATGTTTATTTTCTGAGGATTCAAGTTCAAACACCTTATTTTCACCAAACTCATCTTGATAATGCATGCTGACTAATGGATTGGTTTGACGATAAGGCGAGACGATCATCGCGCGCCCTATCCCGTCCAATTCCAGATTATTTTCTGCGTGGCTTGAGGCTGGGTTACCAAAATAGACATTCAGGTTATCCATACGCGCCAAACGAATGCTTTCCCAGTTGGTATCGGCAAGCACACTGTTGATATTGTGTGTTGCCAGCACCTTAGCAAACTGTCTTGCAAAATGAGTCGCACCAAAGAAGATAACCCCTTGCGCTTTCTCTTGAGTCACCCCCAACCTTTTCGCCCACCAACTTGCGGTTAGGCTCTGAATCACAACCGTGCCGATGATGACCAAGAACACCATTGGCACCAGTAGATCAGCCCCTTCAATCAATTGCTTCTCTTGAAGCTTGATAGCAAACAAAGAAGAAACCGCAGCAGCAACGATCCCGCGAGGTGCCATCCAGCTCAAAAACCATTTATCTGCTGAGGTAAGATCCGTGCCGATCCCGCTGATCCACACACTCAGAGGACGAGCCACCAGCATGACGACCGCTAATAGGCCAATACCGCCCCAACCTATCGAGAGAAAAGTCCCTGAATCAAGCCTGCTCGCTAACAGAATAAACAACGCGGAAATGAGTAACACGGTTAGGGTCTCTTTGAACTCAATAATGTCTTCGAGATCCAAGCCTTTCACGTTGGCGAGCCAGATACCCATGATGGTCACGGTTAATAGGCCAGACTCTTCACTCAGGTCATTGGAAAAAGAGAACGCCGCCAACATCAACGTTAGAACAGCCACGTTACGTAAATAGTGCGGAACCCAATGCCCTTTCAGCATCTTGGCAATCAAATAGCCACCGATGATCCCCAAGCCTAAACCGATGGCTAGAGTCAGCCCCAAGGCCGACAGTACATGGCTTGTTGGATCGGCCGAAGAGACAATGTATTCGTAAACGAGAACGGCAAACAGAGCGCCAATGGGATCAATCACTATCCCTTCCCAGCGCAAGATGCTGCCTAACGAAGATTTGGGCTGAATGCTGCGCAGCATGGGAACAATCACGGTTGGCCCCGTCACCACCACTAAGGCAGCAAACAATGCGGCTAATGGCCAACTGAAGTCCACAAAGTAATAAGCACCAACGACAATGCACGCCCATGTAATCAACATGCCGAAACTCACGAGGTGCGTCACCATGCGACCATGACCTCTTATTTCCTTGAAATTGAGGGTCAATGCACCTTCAAACAAAATGATGGCGACACCTAATGAAATCAGCGGAAATAGCACGTCACCAAAAATGGCATCGGGATTAAGGATGTTAAGACCGGGACCTAAAAGTAGGCCGACAATAAGAAGAGGAAGAATAGCAGGAAGACGTAAACGCCAGCCTAACAATTGACACGTTAAGGACAGCAGTCCAATTAACGCCAAGGATGAAGTAATCGACAAATCCATTTGTGCCCCTAAAAAATTTGTACCACACCTTGTGATACAAACCTATTTGCTGAAACAAGAAAGCTTATGTAATTAAACTATAGGCTCTCTTTTTCATGCTAACCGAATATTAGTGTGATTAATCAGTCACTTTACTATAGGGGAAATAAAGTGACTGACTCATCCACTCTGTACTTATCATCTAGCTAAAGAGAAAGCACCACGCCAGCAATCGCTGCGCTCATTAAGTTGGCAAGCACACCCGCACAAATTGCTTTAAAGCCGTATTGTGAGATGAAAGAACGACGCTCTGGAACCAAGCTGCCCAAACCGCCAATCAGAATTGCCATCGTAGAGATGTTTGCAAAACCGCATAGCGCGAAAATAACGATCGCTTTTGAGTGCTCACTCAGTGCGTCTTTTACGTCCATTAACTGGATGAAAGCCACAAACTCGTTCACAACGATCTTGTTACCGATCAGCGAGCCTGCAACCACAGCCTCAGACCACGGCACACCGATCAGCCATGCAACGGGTGCGAACACATAACCTAGGATAAGTTCGAAGCTTAGGTTTACGCCAAACCAGCCACCAACAATACCTAACAAGCCATTCAGCATGGCAATCACACTGATAAAGGCCAGAAGTGTCGCACCCACTGCAACGGCAATACGAAGTCCAGACATAGCCCCATCTGCCATTGCCTCAACGACGTTTGTTGCTCGTGGAATTTCAACGTCAGACTCAATATTTTCTTGAGCCTCATCTGCGCTGCCAGGTACCAAAATCTTGGCCATCAATAGACCAGCAGGTGCCGACATAAACGCTGCAGCGATCAGGTAGTTCAAATCAACACCAAGCGATGCATAACCCACTAGCGTACCACCAGCAACAGAAGCCAAACCACACACCATCACGGCAAACAGCTGTGAATCCGTCATGTGCTTCAAGTAAGGTTTAACCACCAATGGCGCTTCGATCATGCCAACAAAAATATTCGCAGTTGCAGACAGTGATTCCGCACGACCTGTACCTAAGAACTTTTGCAAAGCCCCACCGATTAGGTTGATCACCTTTGGCATAAAGCCGATGTGATACAAACCTGAAATCAATGCAGAGAAAAAGATAATGATGCCGAGAACGTTAATAGCGAATACAAATCCGTTATTCGTTAGGCCACCAAATAGGAAGTTAATCCCCTCTTGACCGTAGTTGATCAAACTAGACACTGCACCAGTAGCTGCATTCAGCACTTCTTTACCCATTGGCACATACAGAACCAGTAGGGCGAATGAGATTTGCAGTAAGAAAGCCAAAGAGACGGTTCTTAGCGGGATATTTTTTCTGTCCGTAGATAGTAACCAAGCGGTTACTAAAATAGTGATAATTCCAAGTAGGGAAGCCATGTGCGTCAACCTAAAAGTTGTAGGTAGGAAAGGCGACGCATTCTATAGAGGAAATCGTTTGCGGCAAGTTGAGGTTGTTAATGTGATGTTGGTTGAATCACTCTTTAATAGCCCCTTCCACTAAGTTATTGAATTTTAATAATTAACTTTGATTAAAAAACAAACTTTTTCCATATGGAAATTATATTTATAGATTGGGAAACAGTTAGCGGTGCAGTTCAACGCAGGTTTTGAGGTTTTTGTCCCAATAAGTCGGCGATCCGATATGATCTTTGATGAACTCAATCACTGCTGAAAGCTTCTTCGGCATGTTCTTTCGGCTCGGATACACGGCATAAAATGGCATCAGCTGACTTGCTCGCCATTCCGGTAAAACTTGGATGAGCTTGCCCGTTCTAAACTCTTCTTTGACTAAGTAAGTCGCTAGGTAAGCAACGCCCCAACCTGATACTGCCGCGTCTCGTACCGCTTCAGCCAAATCCACCGAATAATCGCCCGCCACTTTAACACTGAGATTTTCTTGGCCGTTATCAAATGCCCATGAAGTGTAATCACGTTCACGGCTGCGGTAGATGAGGCAGTTATGGTCAATTAGATCAGATGGCACGTGTGGAGTCCCTGCCTTAATCAGATAATCCGGTGATGCGGCTACCACAAACTGGCTGTCGGCTAGGCGCTGCGCAATGTAACCTTCAGGTAAGTCTTCATTGTTAGTGATCCAGAGATCCAAACGCTCCTCAATCATGTCCACTTTGTAATCGAACAAATGCACTTCAATTCTCAGCTGAGGGTAAAGCTGTCTAAGCTGGTCAATCGCTGGAATGATATGCAGTGTGCCAAATGACTGAGACAAGCCTATACGGAATATTCCAGAAATGTCGTCACGCTGGCTATCCATGTCCATTTGAGCCGCTTTCACCGTATTGAATAGCTGCTCACAATGCTGATAGAACACTTCTCCAGCTTCGGTTAACGTAAGGCTGCGTGTGGTTCTTTGTACTAACTTGATACCTATCGAATCCTCGAGCAAAGCAATTTGTTTACTGATGTGAGATACCGACACATTCAAGCTTTTTGCTGCACTGGTAAAGCCTTCATGCTTGATTAACGCATGGAATATCACCATCTGTGCGGCTCTATCTGTTAGCACAAAACCACCTTCTTAAACCTCTGAAATATAAAATAAAAAGGACTCCGAAGAGTCCTTTAATCTGTTCTGCCTATAGTAGGCTAAATGCTATTCAAAGCGACCTAGTTCTATTAATCAAATTAGGTCGATTAATCAAACTTAATTCTATCGGCTAGGTGGCTAACAGCCAAAGCAAAGTAGTAAGAACGATTCCACTTCATTAACACATTGTAGTTGTTGTAAATGAGGTACGAACGACCCGTTTCATCGTCCGGCATTATCAACCAAGCTTTGATGTCTTCATCAAGTGTAGGCAGTGGGCGATCGTCATAACGCTTAATACCGAGTTCAGACCACTCTTTTAGGTATTTCGCTTTGTCTTCGTCTCGACCTTGCATCTCAATAGACACGGTTGATGGAACGTGAACCTGACGCCCCCAAGTATATTTGTCATCCCAACCCGATTGGCTGAGATAATTAGCCGCCGAAGCAAACACGTCTTCTTCAGTACCCCAAATATCTTTCTTGCCATCACCACTGCCATCAGCGGCGTAAGCTAAGAATGAGCTTGGCATAAACTGAGGTTGCCCCATCGCGCCAGCCCAAGAGCCTTTCATCTCTTTGGGTGCAATATGGCCTTGATCCAGAATCTTCAATGCCGCCATCGCTTCGCTACGGAAGAACGCTTCTCTGCGACCTTCATAAGCCATGGTTGTTAGAGCATCAATAACACTGTAATTCCCCGTGAACTTACCAAAATTACTCTCTACACCCCACAGAGCGAC
Organism: Vibrio sp. SG41-7; assembly: GCF_014164465.1. Lineage (NCBI taxonomy): Bacteria > Pseudomonadati > Pseudomonadota > Gammaproteobacteria > Vibrionales > Vibrionaceae > Vibrio > Vibrio sp. SG41-7. The sequence continues at coordinate 20,637 of NZ_JACJFF010000046.1, forward strand.
AATGAATCTTGGTTGAACACCATATTCATCACCAATACGCTTTAACGCTGTGTAGTGTTTCTTATAGAGTGATCTCGCCTGCTTCACTTTCCAGTCAGGAACCGCACGTGGAATGTATTCATCCAGAGTCAGTTTCTTTTCAGGTTGGTTTTTGTCAGCTTTTACCGCTCTTGGCTTAAACGTCACACCATCAAAAGCTTCATCAATGATCGCTTCAGAAATACCTTCTTCACGACCTTGTTGCTTTAGTTTTTCTACATATTGCTCAAAGCTAAGCTCTTCAGCTTGAACTGAGCCAATGGTCAGGCTATTACCCAATAGTAATGCCGACACAGCCAATATGGTTTTCGAAAATTTACTCAACGATCACTCCTCCTTGAATTGAGGTGGCTATCACTCTTCGTCTTGACCTTTATTTTGAGCTTTACGCTCTTTATGAAGCTCAAGTTCGTTAACTGGTGGTGGCGGAACCTGCAAAAAGAAACCATCGGTGTTCAGTGATTCTCTCACTTTATCGATGTTCACTTGAGCCAGTTTACGACCGTCCATTTTAATTACCATTACAAAACTAGGTTTACCAAACATTTGCATCAATGCGTCAGGAACTTGTGAAAAATCATCCTTCTTAGGGATATAAAGGTATGTTCCTTCTTTCTTTGAACTTTTATATATAGAACACAGCATGACAAACCTTTTTTAAATGTTTATGACTACAAAACTCTCACTTGCGAGATCAATAGTTTATGTTAGGGAAATATTGGGAACAAAACGTTCATTTGACAACAAGATTACTTGCTGTGCTTGGTTTGGGAATATAACATGATAAACCTAGTTTCAGGCAATGCCCTTTATTTTATTGATAAAGAAATTGTACCAATCCGCTATTGAGGCCCTGTAGTTTTTCGATGTCTAGTAACCCAGATCTAAAAGGTAGCAGTTTCACGCTATCTGTTTTGCACTTATCCGATGATCAAGTCGAAAATGCAGTGTCTTTTCTTCAAGAGAAGGTAGACCAGGCACCCACTTTTTTCGCAGCTGCGCCGGTTGTTATCAACATTAGCAAAGTCGCGGGCGATATAGATTTCGTGCAACTGAAAAGTGGTATATCTCAAGCGGGCATGATCCCGGTTGGTGTGGCTGGCTGTTCAGATAAACGCATGCAAAACTTAGCCAGAGATGCAGGTTTTGCCGTGATGACAGCAAGTAAATCTCCTTCTCAAGCTCCGGCGAAGATGGCCCCGATAAAGGTGGTGAGAACCCCGATACGTTCTGGTCAGCAAGTGTATGCCAAAGACGGTGATTTGCTGATTCTTAGCCACGTAAGCGCGGGCGCAGAAGTGATTGCCGATGGCAGCATCCATATTCATGGCACGCTACGCGGTCGTGCAATTGCAGGTGCAAGTGGTCAAACTGAAGCAAAAATAATTTGTAATGATTTACAAGCCGAGCTGGTTTCCATTGCAGGAAATTACTGGCTCAGCGATCAAATTGAAAGCGAGTACTGGCAGAAGAAAACCATGTTCAGTATGGCAAACGATGTATTACACGTTGATGTCCTCGCAATATAAGAGAAATAAAAGGAAAACAGAATGGCACGCATTATCGTTGTAACGTCGGGTAAAGGCGGGGTAGGCAAAACGACCTCCAGTGCAGCTATTGCCTCGGGTCTGGCTTTAAAAGGGAAGAAAACCGCAGTCATCGACTTTGATATTGGTCTGCGTAACCTAGATTTAATCATGGGTTGTGAGCGTCGTGTTGTGTACGACTTCGTTAATGTTATCAATGGTGAAGCGACGCTGAACCAAGCGATGATCAAAGACAAGCGTACAGAGAACCTGTTCATTCTTCCTGCTTCTCAAACTCGTGATAAAGACGCACTAACAAAAGATGGCGTTCGTCGTGTGTTTAATGAATTGGATGAAATGGGCTTTGATTTCATCATCTGTGATTCTCCTGCGGGTATCGAACAAGGCGCTCTGATGGCGTTGTACTTCGCTGATGAAGCGATTGTAACCACGAACCCAGAAGTCTCTTCAGTACGCGATTCAGACCGTATTCTAGGTATTCTTGACTCTAAATCTCGTCGTTCAGAAGACGGCTTAGAGCCAGTGAAAACACACCTTCTACTGACTCGCTACAATCCAGCACGCGTAACTCAAGGTGAGATGCTCAGTGTGGAAGATGTTGAAGAAATCCTGCACATCTCTCTACTGGGCGTGATTCCAGAGAGCCAGGCAGTACTGAACGCATCGAACAAGGGTGTGCCAGTTATCTTTGACGAAGCAACCGACGCAGGTATGGCTTACAATGATACTGTAGAGCGACTACTGGGTAGCCAAGTGGACTTCCGTTTCTTAACGGAACAGAAGAAAGGCATCTTCAAAAGACTGTTCGGGGGCTAATACGCAATGTCATTATTAGAGTTTTTTAGACCACAGAAAAAGACAACCGCAAACCTAGCCAAAGAGCGTTTGCAGATCATTGTTGCTGAGCGACGCAGCCATGACGACCCTGCACCATCATACTTACCGCAACTGAAAGAAGACATCTTGAAGTGTATTGCGAAGTATGTGGAAGTCGATCCATCAATGGTTGATCTGACGTTCGAACACAAAGATGACGACATCTCCGTATTAGAGCTGAACGTTAAGCTTCCAGAAGAAGATCGATAACTAAAGCCTGAGCTGTGCTTATCAATATTCAATAAAAAAGAGAGCCTAGGCTCTCTTTTTTGTGTCTGAAACTTTTATCTCTAAAGCATTCGTTGCTCACTGCAGATATAGATATACAGTTACTTGATTGCTTTGTTTAACTTCTCGCCAACCACGTCTAAGCGCCAACCTTGCATTACATCAGGCAGCTTCTCTGGGTTACGATCGTACTTCCAAATCCAGCTTAACACTTGGTTAAGTTGCTTCTTCGATGCCAAAAATTCCGTCGCTAAGCCACTGTGCTGTGATGCTGTTTTCACTTCGTCTTTCAACACTTTGAAGAGTTGCTTGTAACCTGGGTAGTCCATTAGACGTTCTACTGGCGCTGGGTACTCTTCTTCTGGCGTATGCTCAGCCAATTTCACGATTGAGCTGATCTTCGCACCATGGCGACGTACAGAGCGGTAATCAAAACCTTCCTGCTCCATATGCTTAGGATCTTTCATCGCGAAACGAGCTACGGCCCATAAGTCTTGTTCTTTAAAGACAAAGTTCAGCGCTAAATCACGCTTAATCGCTTCTTTTAAACGCCAAGTTGCTAGCGGTCTTAAAATAGCTAGCTGTTGAGGTTTTAGCTGCCACGCGCCTTTAATATCAAGGTAAGCGTTGTCTGGGTTTGCTTTACGGATGCGCTTAGCTACTTGTAAATCAGACTCTTGCTGCGCCGCTTCCCACCAGCCCGCTTCCATCACTTTTTCTAGAAGCTTGTTGTACATTGGCATCAAGTAGTGAACGTCTGCTGCTGCGTAGTCGAGTTGCTTTTGAGAAAGAGGACGCGCTAGCCAGTCGGTGCGAGATTCACTCTTATCTAGGTCAACGCCTACAAACTCTGAAACGAGAGCTGCAAAGCCAGTTGAAAGACCATGACCTAAGAAGGCTGCCATGATCTGCGTATCAACCATTGGCGTTGGCGTACAACCAAATGCGTTCTGGAAAACTTCCAGATCTTCGCCACACGCATGTAACACTTTCAGTACTGACGTGTCTTTCAATAGCCCAACAAACGGTGTCATTTCATCAAGAGCAATAGGATCAATCAGTGACAGCGTTTCACCATCAAATAACTGAATTAAGCCTAATTGAGGGTAATAGGTTCTTGTACGAACGAACTCTGTATCAAGCATAACAACATCGGCTTCACGTGCTTGTTGGCAAACTCGCTCAAGGTCTTTCACTTGGGTAATGATTTGATAATCCACAAAAACTCTCACTGATTTTACTTTGATCGCCGGATACAAAAATGCCGACATTAACTGTCGGCATTCTAACACCATTTTTCAGCGCTCGCTTAGATTAAGCGCCTGAATGGTTTCGGGGGCAAATTTATCGCAAACCCGAGCATTACTCGCTTGCGCGTTTGGCAAGCTCTGCGTCGTTTTCTTCACGAAGCACTCGGCGCAAGATTTTACCTACATTGGTTTTTGGTAGTTCTTCACGGAACTCAATCAATTTAGGGATCTTGTAGCCTGTTAGGTGTTCACGGCAGTGCGCGATAATGTCTTCTTTGGTTAGGCTAGGGTCACGTTTCACAACGTAAATCTTAACTAACTCACCTGACACTTCATGAGGTTGACCGATAGCCGCAACTTCTAACACTTTGCCATGCAGAGCCACAACATCTTCAATCTCGTTCGGGTAAACGTTGAAGCCAGACACAAGAATCATGTCTTTCTTACGGTCTACGATGTACAGCAAGCCTTCGTCATCAAACTTAACGATGTCACCTGTCGATAACCAACCGTCTTGATCGATCACTTCTTTGGTCGCTTCTGGACGCTGCCAGTAACCTTGCATCACTTGAGGACCACGGACCTGCAATTCACCCACTTGGTCATTGCCAACCACTTTACCTTCATCATCAACAATACGAACTTCTGTTGATGGTACTGGTAGGCCGATTGCACCCGTGTAGTCTTTAAGATCGTATGGGTTACCTGTGACCAAAGGAGCACATTCGGTTAAACCATAGCCTTCAAGTAGGTGGACACCTGTCGCTTTCTTCCATTGCTCAGCAACAGCGCGTTGAACCGCCATACCGCCGCCAACAGATAAACGCATGTTGCTGAAGTCCAATTCGTGGAAATCTTCGTTATTCACTAACGCATTGAACAAGGTGTTTACGCCAGTAATCGCGGTAAACGGAACCTTTTGCAGCTCTTTAATAAAGCCAGGAATGTCACGAGGGTTAGTAATCAGAAGGTTACGGCCACCCATCTCAACAAACAATAAGCAGTTCACGGTAAGAGCAAATACATGGTAAAGCGGCAATGCCGTTACCACCAATTCACGGCCTTCTTGCAGAACAGGGCTATATGCCCCTTTCGCTTGCAGTACGTTTGCAATCATATTGCGGTGCGTTAGGATTGCGCCCTTCGCTACGCCCGTTGTACCACCGGTGTACTGTAGGAATGCGATGTCATCGCCCGCCATAAATGGCTTCACGTACTGTAGGCGACGGCCTTTGTGCAGTGCTTTTCGAAATGAGATAGCACCCGGCAGGTCGTACTTCGGCACCATGCCTTTTACGTATTTCACTACGAAGTCGACAATCGTACCTTTCGCTCGTGGCAGCATTTGCCCCAAGCTGGTTAGCACAACGTGTTTAACCGGAGTTTTATCAACGACTTTTTCTAGCGTGCTCGCAAAGTTAGAAACGATAACAATCGCCTTTGCGCCAGAGTCATTCAATTGATGTTCAAGTTCACGAGGCGTGTACAGTGGGTTGACGTTCACTGCAATCATACCTGCACGCAGTACACCAAAGAGTGCAATTGGGTATTGCAGCAGGTTTGGCATCATCAGCGCGACACGATCGCCTTTCTTCAGTTTTAGATCATTCTGCAGGTAAGCAGCAAAAGCACGACTGCGCTCTTCAAGCTTACGGAATGTCATGATAGACCCCATGTTCTCGAATGCTGGTTGGTCTGCGTACTTCTGTACCGACTGTTCGAACATTTCAATAAGAGATGGGTACTGATCTGGGTTGATCGTCTCTGGTACGTCACTTGGATAACGTGAAAGCCAAGGTTTGTCCACTATGTTACTCCTCGTTTATCAGCTGACGACTGCTTCGCCGCTTTTTATCATTACGGTATTACAGCACAGCTTTAGTGCATGAGCACTAAAAGGCTCAAACACTTGTTTAAATTTTGTTAACTACACCAAGAATTAGCTCTGAAACTAGCTCCGGGCTCTCTAAATGGCAATGATGTCCGCCAGGAACAGTCTCTATATTCAGAGAACTATGGGCTGATTTGTAGCGATTATGCTGCAAATGTCGGAATCCATCATTCCCTAAAACTATTAATTGAGGGCATTCAATAGCCGCCATGATCGCTTCAGCATGCGCTTGTGACATTCGATATAACGAGTCACATTTTAGGTTAGGGTCGCATCGCCATTGCCAAGAGTTATCGAACTCGGCAATACCTTGATCTACAGTCGCTTGATCAAAAGCAGCTTGAGTAACAACAGTCCGATCAACATTACTTAGCTCAACGATTCCTCGTTCAACAATAGGAGCAATGAGTTCTGCTTTGATTTGATTGGCGTGAGCTCTCAGCTTAATAGCATCCTCAAGACTTGCCAGAGGACGTGAAGGCTTTCTTCGCTGTCGAAGACGACTGAGTACCCCATCCCTCAAACGAGAGACTGTTTCGTGGGGAGCTTCTGAAAGAGGTCCGTGACCTTCAATTTGGATTAATCCTGACACCTTTTCAGGAAAGGCGGCACTATAGCAACTTGCGATCAATGCACCAAGTGAATGTCCTACCAGTACCAGTCTGTTTGGCGATAATTTAGTCACCAACTGATGCAAATCATCAATATAGTCGTGAAATGGGTAATAACTCCCCGGTTTATGCGACGAGAAACCGTGTCCGAAGAGATCAATAGCAACGAGGTGAGTATCTGGAGAAAGCTTGGCTATTTGCGGCATAACCTGAGTGAAACTTGCAGAATTATCTAGCCAACCATGAATAAAAACGACCGTCGTTGCGGTCGTTTTCGGGTTGCCAATCTGTTGTGTTGCAAGCGTCCCGCTCGCAAGGGAATATGACTTTTCAATCATTGATTGTATGGTGTCCCTATCGTTTAGTGTGTCGATTTCAGGTTCGACTATTCCACATCTTGAATCACACGGCCTGACTTAGGCATGGTTTGAAAACTGCGACAATGCAAACTGCGGCAAGAGTAATAGGTTGGCGCAAAGTCGTTGATGACCACTCGCTCGGTGATCTGCCATAAACGTTGGTTGTAGACATTCATTACTGGGAAGGTATAAGGGTAATCACCAACGGTGCCATCTTCAGTACCACTTGATGTTCCAACCAAGGTGACTAAACGGCCTTCAGCAAAGCTCAAAGGTTCTACGTAACCATCAATGTAACCAACAAAACGCCCTTTTGGCTCGGCATCAATATCTGGCTTACCGTTGCTTGAGATAGGCAAGTTAACCACTTCAACACGAGTCTTATCTTGTAAGTTAGTGACTTTAGCAATCACACCACCTAAACGAACATCACCAGCGTCTGGCACTGTGTTTACCCACTCTTGGTAGTCAGTTACCACCTGTTCAGAGTTTGCATTAAGTTCTTCTGGTAGAGATGAGCAACCCATCACCATCGAAGAGAAGGCGACAAGGAAAAATAAGCGAGATTTAGAAATGAGAGAAAACATAATGCTGGTCCTTAGAAAAGGATAAATGAAAGCACAAAGCTAGATATAAATATCGACCCCAATAAGCTTCGCAAGTTCCTCTTTTTTAGCTTGATTCATCACGTCCATATACTCTTCCATCGCACGTCGTCCACGCCCTTCTGGAAGATCATATTGAACCTGAGCTTTGTGAATCTCAGATTCTTTGACTTGGCGAATCGAATGCGAGACAGCATTCGCGACCTTAGTTGGCTGACCAACTGAGGTTTTTGCATCGCCTTTTTTTACCTCGTTCTTTTTATTGGTTCGATTGGTTTTGGATGTATTGCCTATCGAAGAAGGAGGTAAGCCGTTTATTGAAACCATGCTTAAGGAATTTTGAACCTAATGTTAATAATTTTGTATCTGTTTTAATTTTGGCTCTGCAAAGTGAATGCAGAGCCAAAGTAATACGTATTTACTCGCGACCTGGCAGTTTCTTCCATGTCACTTTGTCACGTAGGTAAACTGGCTCAGATTCTTCAGCTGCAACCGCTTTGCCTTCTGCATAAGCAAATTGAGCAAGGAACGCCATATCTTGAGCTTCTGGGAACAGAACCTCACACGCTTTAGTGTTGATCGCTAGTGTATCCATGTGCTCTGCATACGCTTCCCAACCGGTGCCGACTTTTGCCCATGTCTCAGAATCCGCTTCAAGCTGCGCAGCTAATTCGCTTGGAGGCGTGACACATTCCGCATCAACCGCAGTCCAACGACCATCGTCTTCACGGCTGTAACGAGCCCAATATACTTCACTCATGCGAGCATCAATCGCTGTAGCTACGTGAGTTTCACCAAATTTACGGTAGCTGCCTTGCGCCATCGCGGCCAGTGTAGACACACCGATCATCGGTAAATCAGCACCAAAAGCCAAGCCTTGAGCAATACCGATACCAATACGCACACCCGTGAAACTGCCTGGGCCTTGGCCAAACGCGATTGCGTCGATATCGGTTAAAGCGACATTCGCTTCTTTCAGTACTTCATCAACCATAGGTAGAATTTTTTTCGTATGGTCTCGAGGAGCCTCTTCGCTACGTGCGAACACCTGGTCACCCATTACTAGTGCAACTGAACAGTTTTCAGTTGCGGTATCTACTGCAAGAATTTTCGCGCTCATTCGTGTCTCAAATATTCGTTATCTAATCTAAAAATAATGGCTAAGCTCAACAATGCCAATTACTCAGCAGCGGTTGAATGGTCTTTAGCTAAGAATTCTTTAATGATCCCTAAGTCACGGGTACGTGGGATAGGCGGTAAACTCGCCAAAAATACACCACCGTAATCGCGGGTCACCAAGCGGTTATCGCAAATAATCAAAGCGCCATTATCACGTTTATCACGTATTAATCGGCCAACACCTTGTTTCAAGGTAATCACTGCGTCTGGTAACTGTACTTGTGCAAAAGGATCACCCCCTTTTAACTTACAGTCCTCGATTCGAGCCTTAAGTAACGGGTCGTCTGGGGCGGTAAAGGGCAATTTATCGATGATAACACAGCTTAATGCGTCGCCCCTAACATCTATACCTTCCCAGAAGGCGCCAGTGGCCACCAGCAATGCGTTACCTAATTCCATGAATTCGGCTAAGGTTTTTTGCTTACTTGTCTCACCTTGTAGCAGAACTGGAACCGAGAGCGTTTCACGGAATCGTTCCCCCAACTCTTTCATCATGCTGTGTGAGGTGCACAAGAAGAAACAGCGACCTTGGTTTTGCTCAATCACAGGGGTCAACATTCTTACTAGCTTATCCGCTAAGCCCGGGCTATTTGGTTCGGGAAGATAGCGAGGTACACACAAACGCGCCTGATTTGGATAGTCAAACGGGCTTGGCAGTGAAAACTGTGCTGACGGTTTTAACCCGAGTCGAGAGGTGAAATGGTCGAAATCATCCGACACCGCTAGCGTTGCTGAAGTAAACACCCAAGCACCCGGTTTAAGCTCGATTTGTTCGTGGAATTTATCGGCAACCGAAAGAGGCGTGATGTGCAAAGCAAAGTGTCGTGGCGTGGTGTCATACCAATAAGAATAACCGGTAATCGACACATCACATACACGTTCGATACGCGACTTAATCATAGTTGCGCGCTCGAAAGCCGTGTCTAACAACTGGCTTCGACCCAATGCTAATTTCAATACATCGACAGCCAGTTGCAACGCATCTTGTAAACGAACCAACTCTCTCGCGATCGACTCTGACTTCAACGCTTCACGCCAGTTACCGCGAAATCCTGTGTCGCCGAGCACAATACGTAGATCGGCTGACGATTGAATCAGCCTCTCACCAACTTTTTGCAACTGACGCATGTCTTTGGCTTCAGTGCGGTAAGCAATTTCAATGTCTTTAGCTAGTTCTTGGATTTGTCGGCTTGATACTGATTGTCCGAAATACTGGCTGGCGATATCTGGAAGTTGATGCGCTTCATCGAAGATAAACACATCAGCCTCTGGAATAAGCTCACCAAATCCGGTTTCTTTAATCGCTAAATCAGCTAAGAACAAGTGGTGGTTTACTACGACAACATCGGAATCCATCGCTTTTTTACGCGCTTTCAGCACAAAACAATCAGTGTAGCTTGGGCATTCTTTACCTAAGCAGTTGTCGTTGGTTGAGGTAATGGTTGGAATAACTGGGCTATCTTCAGCAATGTCATCGCAATCGCCTAAGTCACCAGTTTGAGTTGCTGAAGACCAGCTGCGTACTTTCACCAACTGAGCTAACAATGTTGGATCGGTATGAGTGCCATGACTTTCGATCATCTGGCGGCTTAAGCGGTCTAAACACAAATAGTTTGAACGGCCTTTCAGCAGAGCAACCTGACCATAAAAACCAAGCGCATCGACCATTAATGGTAAATCACGATGAAACAACTGCTCTTGAAGGTTTTTAGACCCCGTACTGATAATAGTTTTCTTACCACTCAGCAGTGCCGGTACTAGGTAAGCAAACGTCTTACCAGTACCCGTCCCTGCCTCAACAACCAATTGGCTTTGTTGCTCAATGGCTTGTGAGACCGCTTCAGCCATGTCCAACTGAGCTTGTCGTGGTTGAAACCCAGGGATCGCTTTACCCAGAGCACCATCAGCAGAAAACGTTTTAGATATCATAGAGTACGTGGTTTAAAAAATAGAAAGCGAATTATGGCAGGTTTAGTGAGCCGGTGCGAATCAGAAATGACTGCGCACCGGAGGTGTCTATCGAATAGAACATGGCAGGCTAAGTCCTTCTTACCAACCTAGCCCAAAACAAATGAAAGGGTTGTTTAACTACTTACGATTCAAATAACGAGACAACCAAGGCGCACCAGTAAAGTCGGTATCACTTGATTGCATGGCTTTAGCAGCATCAGTCGGAGAGGCCTTGCTTTCCCACATTTCATCAAGAACGTTGCCGTCCACCTGAACATCACCCACTAATGAATTTACACGCTTACAATATAACTTTTTCGCTAGTAACTCTTTATCCATAAATGATCACCTATGCATGGCTGAAATGTTGGCTCGCTCTAGTGGAACTTGACCGAGAATATCGGTTAAAACCGTCAGAAATCTAACCTCTACCTGAATTTATTAAGCCTCTCAATTTATTAATCCCCTAAATGAACGGTAGATTTTGTTGAAACCAAATTGATAATAGATTAATTATAACGGTGATATTGCGGCTCAGTTCACCGTTCGACGGCCTGCATTAAATTTGAAGAATCCCGATTGCATATAAAAAAGTGCAACATTCATGGAAGTAAGATGCAAATGGAAAGAAAAACTTTATTAACACATTGTACTGACGCCCCAGGCCTCATCTCAAAGATCACCAACATTTGTTACAAGCACCAACTCAATATTATTCACAACAATGAGTTCGTTGATAACACTAGTGGTCACTTCTTTATGCGTACCGAGCTAGAGGGTTACTTCAATGACGAAACCTTGCTTGCCGATTTAGACCAAGCGCTGCCAGAAAAGACAAAACGTAAGCTTGTTGATTCATCTCGTAAGCGTGTCGTGATACTCGTGACTAAAGAAGCGCATTGCCTTGGCGATATTCTGATGAAGAACTTCGATGGCAGTTTGGATGTCGAAATCGCGGCGGTGGTTGGCAACTACGATACCCTACAAAGCTTAACCGAGCGTTTTGATATTCCTTACCATCATGTTTCTCACGAAAGATTAAACCGTGAAGAACATGAGAAGAAGATGCTTGAAGTGATTGACCAGTATGAAGCGGACTATCTGGTTCTTGCCAAATACATGCGAGTGCTGACTCCAGGCTTTGTTGAGAAGTACAACCACAAAATCATCAACATTCACCACAGCTTCTTGCCAGCATTCATTGGTGCTAAACCATACCAGCAAGCTTATGAGCGCGGCGTTAAAATCATTGGTGCAACGGCGCACTTCGTGACAAACGATCTCGATGAAGGCCCAATCATCAAGCAAGACGTGATCCCAGTGGATCACAACTTTAGCGCGAAAGACATGGCTCAAGCGGGTCGTGACGTCGAGAAGAACGTATTGAGTAAGGCTCTAAACAAAGTGATCAACGATCATGTGTTTGTTTACGGCAACAAGACTGTAATTCTGTAGGTCGGATATCGATTTCCGGTAAGACTTCCAGTTAGAACCCAATAAAAAACGCGCAACAGGGTTAACCCATTGCGCGTTTTTTGTATCTGGTTATTAGACTAGCTTTTAGAGGTTCCCGATTACGCTCCTTCGTCGCTATCGGGAATGACGAATTCAGCCATGAATCTTCTAACTTTAGACTCTGGCCAATACCATCAAACACCCCGTCATTCCGACGAGCCTAGGCGAGATCAGGAATCTATCCCAGCTATTCTCTGCTCAAATTAAGCCTGTTCTGACTCAACAATCTTCTTCAAAGAGTGTGGATGCAACTTAATACAAATGCCTTGATGTTTAAAAGCCACCGTTGGGTTATTCAAACGTTCACCCTCACCTTTCGGGCTAGAGAGTTTTATCTTAACGCCTTGCTCTGCCAAAGTTTCAAACTTAGCAGCGAACTGCGGGTAAGTTTCTTTAAGATCCGCTAGATACTCATCAGCCGTTTGCGCGTGAGAAGGAATCACAAACTCGACATGTTCCCAATCTTGGCTTGGATAAATTTTACCTTCTGCTGGATATGGCAACTCTAAGCACTCAATCTTCCAACCAAGGCTTTGCAATGGCTCATCGAAAGCCAACACCACAATTGGACGGCCATTGATCATCGCTTCTGAAATTGTAGAGCCATATTCAGACCAAGCCAGATGTGCTGATTTCGCAAGCTCAGTTTCATTAATTCTTAATGCAATATGATCCGCTTGAGCAAAGCTTAAATCTAAACCCAGTGCATTTCCTAGGTTCTCAATTTTCGCCATAAACGTATCAAGGCGCGCAATCATTTGTTGTGGTTCTAGTTCGGCTTGCTTCAGGCTCATCGTCATTGTCTTTGTTCTCCAAATAATGGCTGCATGGTATCAGTTTTACTTTCAGCAACAAGCGTTGCTTTTACAAAAAAACGTTCAAAAAGTACGGTGTCTTACTTTCCTAAATAGACAAACCTGGCTTGGTCAAAGTCGATTGTCAAAAACCCCTCAGGAAATGTTAATTTTCTATCAATTCGACCTATAAGAAACCCCACAAAATTGGTATGATTAACGCCATTTTTGTGAACTTAAACAGAGTCTGTTGTTCATTTCGGCATTAAATCGTTAACTCGAAGCATAATTAACCAAATTTAATACCCACGAAATAACGGCCACTCTTATTCATCCTTGAATTGAAGGAAACGCGTGTGAATATCCAAGCACTGATTAATGACAAAGTATCTCAGGCTCTAGAAGCCGCTGGCGCACCTGCAGGCTCTCCTGCGGCTGTTCGCCAATCTGCAAAACCACAATTTGGTGACTACCAAGCAAACGGCGTTATGGGTGTTGCTAAACGACTAGGCACTAACCCACGAGAATTTGCTCAAAAAGTATTGGACGTTCTAAACCTAGACGGTATCGCTTCTAAAGTTGAAATCGCAGGTCCAGGTTTCCTAAACATCTTCCTAGATGAAGCATTCCTAGCACAACAAGCAGATGCAGCACTGGCTGACTCTCGCCTTGGTGTTGCAAAAGCTCAGTGTCAAACAATCGTTGCCGATTACTCTGCACCAAACGTGGCAAAAGAGATGGCAGTTCACCATATTCGCTCAACCGTTATTGGTGACGCTGTTGCTCGTACTCTAGAGTTCTTAGGCCATAACGTTATTCGCGCAAACCACATTGGCGACTGGGGTACTCAGTTCGGTATGCTTATCGCAAACCTTGAGCGTGTACAGCAGGAGTCGGGCGAAGTATCGATGGAACTGTCTGATCTTGAAGCATTCTACCGTGATTCTAAGAAGCTTTATGACAACGATGAAACATTCGCAGAAAAAGCACGTAACTACGTAGTGAAACTACAAAGCGGCGACGAGTTCTGTGCAGAGATGTGGAAGAAGCTTGTTGACGTAACAATGATTCAAAACCAACGCAACTACGATCGTCTAAACGTATCACTAACGCGTGATGACGTAATGGGCGAAAGCATGTACAACCACATGCTTTCAAACATCGTTTCTGATCTACAAGCACAAGGCCTAGCAAAAGAGTCTGACGGCGCACAAGTTGTATTCCTAGACGAATACAAAAACAAAGATGGCGACCCGATGGGCGTTATCGTGCAAAAACGTGACGGTGGCTTCCTATACACCACCACCGATATTGCATGTGCTAAATACCGTTTTGAAGAACTGGGCGCAGATCGTGTACTTTACTTCATTGACTCTCGTCAGCACCAACATCTAATGCAAGCTTGGACTATCGTTCGTAAAGCAGGTTACATCCCAGAATCTGTTTCTCTTGAGCACCACGCGTTCGGCATGATGCTAGGTAAAGATGGAAAGCCATTTAAGACTCGTACTGGTGGTTCTGTTAAGCTAAAGGACCTTCTTGATGAAGCAGAAGTGCGTGCAGCACAACTGATCGAATCTAAGAACCCTGAGCTAGCAGAAGACGAGAAGAAAGTGATCGCTAACACGGTTGCTATGGCAGCGGTTAAGTACGCAGACCTTTCTAAGCACCGTACTACTGACTACGTGTTCGATTGGGACAACATGCTTGCGTTCGAAGGTAACACAGCACCGTACATGCAGTACGCATACACTCGTGTCGCTTCAATCTTTGCTAAAGCAGGCATTTCTATGGACTCTCTTGAAGGTGAAATCAAAATCACTGAAGAGAAAGAGAAAGCCCTTATCGCGAAACTTCTACAATTTGAAGAAGCGGTACAGTCTGTTGCTCGTGAAGGTCAACCGCACATCATGTGTAGCTACCTGTTCGAACTTGCTGGTCAATTCTCTAGCTTCTACGAAGCGTGCCCTATCCTTGTGGCTGAAGATGAAACAGTTAAACAGAGCCGCCTGAAGCTTGCTGCACTGACAGCTAAGACTATCAAGCAAGGTCTGTCGCTTCTAGGTATCGAAACTCTAGAGCGCATGTAATTCCCTTCGGGTTACAATGAATAAATACAAAGGTTGATGTGAGAGCATCAACCTTTTGTTTTATCTAACGTATACTGATACCAATCGTAGTAAATAACTAATCATCCTAGCTGGTTAAAACGCTCGATAACTGCGTTAGAATTTTTGATTGTAGAGTAACTACTTATCAAAAGAATCTGCCTTGTTCTCAAACCTTTTTCCTGCGCTATTTCTGATCATTTACTTACTGTGATTGGTATGACTTCAAGAAATCGAAATGGATAATAATAATGAGCTTTGAACTTCACCCACAGTTAGCAAAAGACACCACGCTTATCGGCGAATTTCCACTAAGCTTGGCACTGCTAAGCAAAGACAGCGCAGTGCCTTGGGTTATCTTGGTACCAAAACGAGCCAACCTAAAAGAGTTGCACCATCTGCCAATGAAAGAACAACAGCAGTTCTTGCTTGAGTCTCAAGCGGTAAGCCAAGCATTAGAAGCGACATTCCAACCAGACAAGTTAAACCTAGGCGCGCTGGGTAACATGGTGCCACAACTACACATTCACCATATTGCACGTTTCAAAGACGACATCGCGTGGCCAGGTCCAGTATGGGGCAACACCAAAGGCGAACAGCGCAGTGAAGAACAACAAGCCGCAATCCATACTCGCATTCAAAACGTTTTATCGCTGAGCTCTATCTTTAAGAAAGCGTAATTCGAGTTCATCTCATTACGCATTAAAGCAAGGCTGTTCAGAATAGACACATGACAAAAAGCCGCTCATCTAAAATAGGTGAGCGGCTTTTTTATTGTCTAATCTCGCCGTTTTCAACAAGAGTATGAAGCTCTGAACTACATCATCACATTCAGTGACAGACCATCTTGTTTGCTGATGGTGTAACGAATACGTGTTGTATGTCCATGCTTGTTGGTATCGACCAAGCGGGAAACTTTCCCTTTCTTGACCCAAACACTCAGCATCGCATCGACACCGTCTTCGCTCATACCAAACTTAGACGCAAGTTCACTACGAGCTGCAACGCCCTCGTTGTCAATGTATTGATGAAGTTCAGTTAAAATCATACTACTTGCACCTCTAGCGCTTTTTGCTTACTGCCAATTTTCTTGAAGACGCGATACGTCACCACAAAGCCACCAGCAATTGCCACCATCCACACAGCACTACTTACTGGGTGTACAGCGAAGTTTGCTGCTTGGTAGTAGAAGGTTGCACCGAAGTAACCAAGAGCCATTGTCCATACCGCAATGAAGCGGGCAAACGTCTGACCAAACTCACGAACATAAGCGCCCATCGCAGCAACACAAGGTGTGTAAAGCAGGATAAGAATCAAGTAAGCAAACGCAGCGTGGCCTGATACAAACTTGTCTTTCAAGTTACCAAAGATCGAAGTATCAACCTCTTGTTCCGCAGCCACAGAGCTTGAGTCAGACAAGTCGCCCACTTCAATGCCTAATGGATCTGAATAGCTCAAACCAGCTAGGTTTTCAGGGATGGTCATGACGGCTTCTTGCAAGCTTGCTGCTAAATCGAATTCAGCCGCTTCTTCATCTGATGGCGTGGTGTACAAGCTGTTTAATGTACCAACAACGGCTTCTTTCGCAAAAATACCCGTAATAATACCAACCGTTGCAGGCCAGTTCTCTTCAGTAATACCAATAGGTTGGAACACTGGAGTCACAACTTGAGCCGCTTTAGATAGCACTGAGCTTTCGCTGTCTTCGTTACCAAAACTGCCGTCCATACCTAATGAGTTCAGGAAGCTAAGAATAGCCACAACCATTACGATGGTTTTACCTGCGCCAAGCACGAAACGCTTCAGCTTCTGCCAAGTTTTCAGCATCACGTTTTGCACGGTCGGCAACTCGTAATCCGGCATTTCCATAACCAAGCTATCACTGCTACCCGGATAGATAGTATTTTTAAGGAATAAGCCCGTAAATACAGAAGCAACAATACCCATGATGTACAGAGCGAATACGACATTTTGTCCAGCACC
This sequence comes from Vibrio sp. SG41-7, assembly GCF_014164465.1. NCBI lineage: Bacteria > Pseudomonadati > Pseudomonadota > Gammaproteobacteria > Vibrionales > Vibrionaceae > Vibrio > Vibrio sp. SG41-7. The sequence continues at coordinate 37,572 of NZ_JACJFF010000046.1, forward strand.
AGGGAAAAACGCAGCTGCGAATAGTGCGTATACTGGCAAACGAGCACCACATGACATAAACGGAGCCATTGATGCTGCCAGTTTACGTTCACGCTCTTGGTCAAGAGTACGGGTTGCCATGATTGAAGGTACGTTACAACCAAAACCAAGTACTAACGGAACAAACGCTTTGCCCGGTAAACCAATCTTCTGCATCACTTTATCAAGTACAAATGCTGCACGAGCCATGTAACCCGAGCTTTCTAATACCGCTAAGAACAAGTAAAGCGCGGCAATAACCGGAATAAAGGTCGCAACCGTTTGAATACCACCGCCGATGCCATCGGCAAGAATGGTGACTAGCCAAACCGGTAAATGGCCATCTAATAAGTGGTGTCCACCATCAACTAATATTGCGCCAACACCAATATCAAAGAAGTCGATAAACGCACTACCGATATTGATAGAGAACATGAACATTAGGTACATGATGACGAAGAAGAAAGGAATACCGACCCATTTATTCAAAATGAATTGGTCTGCTTTCTCAGTAAAGTTACGGCTTAGTTTCCCTTCACTACGACGAACACGTTTACAAAGGTCATGTAAGAAAGTGTATTTAGCGTCAGCAACAGCAAGGTCAATATCGAAATCGGCACCTAGGCGCACACTGTCGATTTGAGTACGAGTTTGAGGAGCCAATCCGTTCAATACTAAGTAATCATTTTCTAAAGCACGAATAGCCAGAGCTCGGTGAGATACGTCAGCATCATCAAATTGTGACTCAACAGAAGGGATAAGAGCTTCTAACGCGGCATCGTAATCAATAGAGATAGGATCAAGACTCACACCTTGAACAAGGAGTTTATGCAGACGCTCTTTAAAACGTGCAACTTGGCCTTTGTCGTTTGCAGACAAGCTTAAAACTGGACAGCCAAGCTCTTTCTCTAGCGCTTTAAGGTTAATCACCTGACGCTCACGCTTTAATACATCCATCTTGTTCAATACAACGATCATTGGGCGACCCAACTCTCGTAATTGTAATGTCATGTATAAGCTTCGTTCTAAGCAGCTTGCATCTACAACATTGATGATGACATCTGCAGGATGAGTTAACACAGCACGAGACGCGATAGATTCATCGATACTGTTTGCATCATTACCACTGTCTAGTGCGTAGATACCCGGTAAATCCGTTAGCTGAAACTGATCACCAGCATGCGAATACAAACCCGTCTTCTTTTCTACGGTCACGCCAACCCAGTTACCAACGTGCTGCTTAGCACCAGTTAAGGCGTTAAATAATGTTGTTTTACCACTATTTGGGTTACCAACGGTAAGAACTTGATAATCCATTTAGATAACCTCGATTTGTTCTGCAATGCTTTCACGAATGGCGATAGAAACACCTCTCACCTCCACTTGAAGTGGATCACCCATCGGCGCACGACGGATTAGCGTCACCTCAGTTTTTGGCAACATGCCCATAACCATAAGTTTTTTTCTAACGTCTGGTGTTAAGCCTGTTAGTGCAACAATAGAAGCCGCTTTTCCTTGCTCGAGTTGTGAGAGTTTCATAAATGCCCAATTCGTGACTGATAATGAGAAAGATTGTTATTACCGCCATGATACACATACATGACCACAATTCTATTGTGTGAAATCAATGTTTTCGAAAATACATACTCGTAAATTTCGTTAAAAACGTTTACGTCAAAAACGTTACTTTCAACAAACAACGAGAACTACCTCACTAGTACCAACCAAGAAAAACCAACACAAATCATTAATTATCAATAACTTAAAATAATGTCGGTTTTCTCATGGCCATCTGTCGTTAATTTTATAAGTAAAATAAGTGGGCAGACGTATAGTTACTCCAACGAAGAGAAACTACTTCTCTTTAATTTTATTCCAGAGGTGATGTGGCTTGCCATATCACTCCGGCAGCAAGCGAAGGTGTCCTTGGCACCCGTGGTATAGTCCCCCCGGCTATACCACGATATTTTTTTTCTTCCTTTTGTTTTATCCCAACAGCCTTTTAAACTCCCCACTGCTCTCTATCTCTATCTCTATCTCTATCTCTATCTCTATCTCTATCTCT
>NZ_JACJFF010000470.1:0-225 GCF_014164465.1 Vibrio sp. SG41-7
ATCAGTCAGCTTTCCAAATTGTTAAAGAGCATAAAGCAAAAAGCTTTAATCAATAACTTACGTTATTAATTAAAGCTCTGGCTTTAACTAAATCTAAACCATCAATCTGTGTGGACACTCATCGTAAGTATCTTCGTATAAGGAGGTGATCCAGCCCCAGGTTCCCCTAGGGCTACCTTGTTACGACTTCACCCCAGTCATGAACCACAAAGTGGTGAGCGTCCT
>NZ_JACJFF010000471.1:0-224 GCF_014164465.1 Vibrio sp. SG41-7
TCAGTCAGCTTTCCAAATTGTTAAAGAGCATAAAGCAAAAAGCTTTAATCAATAACTTACGTTATTAATTAAAGCTCTGGCTTTAACTAAATCTAAACCATCAATCTGTGTGGACACTCATCGTGACTATCTTCGTATAAGGAGGTGATCCAGCCCCAGGTTCCCCTAGGGCTACCTTGTTACGACTTCACCCCAGTCATGAACCACAAAGTGGTGAGCGTCCT
>NZ_JACJFF010000472.1:0-224 GCF_014164465.1 Vibrio sp. SG41-7
TCAGTCAGCTTTCCAAATTGTTAAAGAGCATAAAGCAAAAAGCTTTAATCAATAACTTACGTTATTAATTAAAGCTCTGGCTTTAACTAAATCTAAACCATCAATCTGTGTGGACACTCATCGTGGTATCTTCGTATAAGGAGGTGATCCAGCCCCAGGTTCCCCTAGGGCTACCTTGTTACGACTTCACCCCAGTCATGAACCACAAAGTGGTGAGCGTCCTC
>NZ_JACJFF010000473.1:0-222 GCF_014164465.1 Vibrio sp. SG41-7
TGGCAATCTTTTGCTTATTATACCAGTGACAAGACACCGGATTTATTCTTGAATATGATGCCGAAAGACAGAATATTTAAAGAGATACCCGATAGTTGGGACAATAAAGGTGATCAAGGATTAGTACAAAGTGAGATCCTTCAAGCCGGCTCTAATTTCCCATTGAACGATCAAGAAGGCAATCCGGTCTTCTATCAACAAAGTGTCAATAAAAAATTCTAC
>NZ_JACJFF010000474.1:0-220 GCF_014164465.1 Vibrio sp. SG41-7
TGTGGCTCAAGTTGGAGAGCAAAAAACTACCGAAAGAAGCGCCTAATATATCATGGGCTTACAACGGTATTGCTCGGTTAGGTGGTTGGAAGAATACCAAGCGAACAGGTCGCGCTTCTATAAAGACGTTATGGCAAGGATGGCTTAGGTTACAAACCATCCTTGAAGGGTATGAACTCGCTAAGTCTCTTGATTAACCAGACTTGTGATCAAGAGACAG
>NZ_JACJFF010000475.1:0-218 GCF_014164465.1 Vibrio sp. SG41-7
TTTAGCTTTAGAAAAGAAGAGTCTGAAACAGGCTGAGCCACTCACGTATGCCAAACAATACAAAGGGTTTACAGGTAACGATCCATACCAGTGTGTGCTATGCGGAAACAGAATGAAATTTACAGGTTTTATGAAAGGCAAAAAAAATGACCAACTACTGGATAATCGTCGAATGAGCATGCGTGAAGCGCGGCGATTAGGCGTGGCTGCGTAGGATA
>NZ_JACJFF010000476.1:0-218 GCF_014164465.1 Vibrio sp. SG41-7
ATGTCCTACTCTCACATGGGGAAACCCCACACTACCATCGGCGCTATTGTGTTTCACTTCTGAGTTCGGCATGGAATCAGGTGGGTCCACAACGCTATGGTCGCCAAGCAAATTTTAAAATTCGGAAAGCTTATCTAAAAGTTATTTCTCTTCAAACGCATTCAAGGTCTGGTACATCTGAGTCCACAAAACCCCTTGGGTGTTGTATGGTTAAGCCT
>NZ_JACJFF010000477.1:0-217 GCF_014164465.1 Vibrio sp. SG41-7
CCTTACAATCTGAAGCTTAGAGGCTTTTCCTGGAAGCATGGCATCAATGACTTCACTACCGTAGTAGCTCGACATCGTATCTCAGCGTTAATGAAAGTCCGGATTTACCTAAACTTTCCGCCTACGTACTTGAACCTGGACAACCGTCGCCAGGCCCACCTAGCCTTCTCCGTCCCCCCATCGCAATTGTAAGAAGTACGGGAATATTAACCCGTTT
>NZ_JACJFF010000478.1:0-217 GCF_014164465.1 Vibrio sp. SG41-7
CCTTACAATCTGAAGCTTAGAGGCTTTTCCTGGAAGCATGGCATCAATGACTTCACTACCGTAGTAGCTCGACATCGTATCTCAGCGTTAATGAAAGTCCGGATTTACCTAAACTTTCCGCCTACATACTTGAACCTGGACAACCGTCGCCAGGCCCACCTAGCCTTCTCCGTCCCCCCATCGCAATTGTAAGAAGTACGGGAATATTAACCCGTTT
>NZ_JACJFF010000479.1:0-217 GCF_014164465.1 Vibrio sp. SG41-7
TCCTTACAATCTGAAGCTTAGAGGCTTTTCCTGGAAGCATGGCATCAATGACTTCACTACCGTAGTAGCTCGACATCGTATCTCAGCGTTAAGAAAGTCCGGATTTACCTAAACTTTCCGCCTACATACTTGAACCTGGACAACCGTCGCCAGGCCCACCTAGCCTTCTCCGTCCCCCCATCGCAATTGTAAGAAGTACGGGAATATTAACCCGTTT
>NZ_JACJFF010000047.1:0-38813 GCF_014164465.1 Vibrio sp. SG41-7
AGGGGCTTTCTTTCTGCTCATAACAAACAGGATGAAGCACTGGAATGATCACTCAATAGTAAAAAGTGGATCAAGTGCTGAGTGTCACACTTTTTCTGTCAATAGGGGCTTGGTGAACACTTACAAAAAAAGAGCCACTCTAAAGTGGCTCAATTCTTAAAATTTTAAACAAGTGTTTTAAACGTTACTCTTTACCGAATACGTTGTTTTCTTGCTCTTGTACACGGATGAAAGTCGTACGCTTAGTCAGCTCTTTAAGCTTTGCTGCGCCTACGTATGTACAAGTTGAACGTACACCACCAAGGATGTCAGAAATCGTGTAATGAACTGAACCACGGTATGGAAGTAAAACAGTTTTACCTTCCGCAGCACGGTACTTAGCAACACCACCTGAGTGCTTGTCCATAGCCGACTGTGAAGACATGCCGTAGAACTTCATGTATTGCTTGCCGTCTTGCTCTACTACTTCACCGCCCGACTCAGAGTGACCAGCTAGCATGCCGCCTAGCATTACGAAATCAGCACCGCCGCCGAACGCTTTAGATACGTCACCCGCACATGAACAGCCACCGTCACCGATGATCATGCCGCCAAGGCCGTGTGCTGCGTCGCCACACTCGATGATTGCAGAAAGTTGAGGGTAACCTACGCCTGTTTTAACACGTGTAGTACAAACAGAACCAGGGCCGATACCAACCTTAACAATGTCTGCGCCAGCTAGAATTAGCTCTTCAACCATGTCACCCGTTACAACGTTACCAGCAGAGATAACTTTAGTCGGGAATTCTGCACGTACTTTCTGTACGAACTCAACAAGGTGCTCTGAGTAGCCGTTAGCGATATCGATACAGATGAATACAAACTCTTCGCTAAGAGCCATGATCTTCTTAACTTTCTCGAACTCAGCTTCAGATGTACCTGTTGATACAAATACGTTGTTCAGTGTTTTCTTGTCTGCTGTTTTAGCGAACTCAGCCCACTGCTCTACTGTGTAGTGCTTGTGTACTGCAGTCATAACACCGTGCTCTGCTAGAGCAGCTGCCATTTCAAAGCTTGCTACCGAATCCATGTTCGCTGCAATTACTGGAGTACCAGACCATTGACGACCGCTATGCTTGAATGTAAAATCGCGGGTTAATTCAACTTGAGAACGGCTTTTAAGGGTAGAACGCTTCGGACGGAAGAGTACATCTTTGAAACCTAACTTAAGTTCTTGTTCGATACGCATGGTGTTTTCCTTGATTCATAAAATTATGTGTCTCTCGCGAAATGCGTAGTAAAACCGTTGGCAGACGAGTTTACTTTTCTTCGGACACAAAAAAACCGGAGCGTTGGCAGACGCTCCGGTTTTCAGCATTATAGGTCGTGATTTAGTAACAGCAAGTCTGATATTTCACTTTTTTTTATGCTATCCTCTCAAAGATTCCATATCCGCTAAAACTCTCTCAGTTACACTTCCCAACTAAATTCTTATTAATTAATAACTTAGCGAACCATTCACGCAAGCGCTGTTGGTTTATTGCGCAACCGTTTTCGTCCCTTTTTTACGTAATGTCCCCCTCACAAAGCAAATATGTGAAGAAAGTGCCTCGAAATCACATAAAAACCACACTTTTCTCCAACAAAAAAATGCCTTTTTTCTTAAATAAATTCGATTATTTTCTAATTTTTATCTGTTTTTGACCAAATTGGCTAATATCGTGACGTTTCTGTTTTGCGGTCACTTGGAAAAGTAGAGTGAAAAGGACTCAATCTAGAGACCAATATTCACTTGGGTTTGAGAGTCGAGCCCTCGCACTCCATTAAATGAAGCTTTCAAGCTTAGATTTTATGAATCCAATTTCTATTCACCCGTAGCATTACCGTTCCAAAAGCACGTTTCGTGGCTGCCCTTTCGTTCATTTAACCTGGAAGACTCTGCAAAGCGCTCAGAAAAAGAGGATGGGTTGACGTGAAAAACTGGGGAAAAGATAAGATTTGAAGAATAGAAAGCAAAAAAATGGCTAAGGTGGTTAACCTTAGCCATTTTTATTCGCTGATCAGACCGATGCTAATACGCACATAGAAAAGTGCAGTTTAGTGAATAGAGCAGTGTTAGTTCTTTTGAGAGACTAACGCTTCTGCAGTCGCATCTTGAATAGACAAGAACAATGAGCTGACTTGTCCTGTTGGTGAGCGCATCGGGTTCAGCGTCACGTTCTGATACATGAAATCGGCTTGTTGAGTTACAGGGCGAACATTGCGGCACTTAAACAGATAAGGCCTTTGTTGCCATGTAATGAAGCTGCGGCAGCCTAAATCGTAGACTGGCTTGGTTTTCAGTCTAAACCACTCTTCTGGGATCTCAGGGAACAGTTCAAAGATAGACTTACCGATCGCATCATGCGATTGCTTACCGCTATGGTGTGTCATAAAGCCATTCCAAACTTGTACCTGAAAGTCACGATTAATGACCACCAGCCCCATATCGACGTTTTGAACCATGTCCACCATCCAGTGGAACTGTTCAAATTCAGCAGGAAGATTCAGCATATTAAAACTCCTCCATTAGGTAGGCCAATTTGTTGTCTAGAAGAGGCAGAGACTCATCAACGAACATAAATAGAAGGTCACAACGGATTGAAGTGCCATCAATGTTGTAACTGACTTCAAAGGTCATGGTCTTCTTAAACGAGCCGCTGGTATTTTCAATGACAGAATCAATCGAGATATGTTGCCCAAGCAGCACAGGTGAGCTTTGGAAGAAACGAACTTCTGATTGCTCCCCTAACCCATTCAAGAATGAGCCAACTAAGATGTTCGACACATCCATCAGCAGTTCTAACTCTTCAAGCTGTTCGCTTTCGGTAGGCACTTTCATGAGCTTCTTAAGATCGCTCACGCTGGAATCACTCAGTAAGACTAATGCTTCGCCTGCAATGCCTTCTCCGCTGAAGCCTTGGCAAACACCCGACACTTGGTCGTTATCCGCTAGGTCACGAAGTGCCATGTGCAATTCACTCACTTCGAAAATGTTGACGTTCGGCAGTGGTAAATGAACAAATACATTGAAGTGACGAGCCAGTGCATCAGCGGCACGGCCTATCGCAACGTTCGCGACTTCCATATAGATATCGCGTCTGCGAAGTATTGGCAGTTCTAAAGCGGTTGGAGTAATGATCTGAGGCTGTTTTGGCGGCTCAACATGCTCACGTAAAATAGCTTTTAGCGCTTCTTTATCGATTGGCTTTTGTAAAAACGCTTTGGCACCGAGATCCAGCACCTTCTGTTGTGCTTTTGGTTGTATGTCACCCGAAACAACGACAACGGGCGTGGTATCACCCAAACGTTGCATCTCTTCCAAAGTGCCATAGCCGTCCAATTCCGGCATGGTGAGGTCGAGGAACATCAATTTAAATTGGTTTTGAGCTAACTCTTCAAGTGCATTAAGCCCATGAACAGCAAAAGTTATATCTGCATTTAGAGAACTAGGCAGTGATCGAGCCATCTGCTTCCTTGCTAACGCAGAATCATCACATATAAGAACTGGGAACGACATAAATGCACCACCGACAAATTAAAGCTAATTCGGACGAGTGTAACAGAACATTATAGTATCAGGTACGGGGTGAATGAATTTATGTGTAGATTATTAGTAAGAATGATGGAACAAGCAGGTGAGTTATTATCTGGCATTATTCTTCATGAAAAACAATATGCTACAAAGGTAATAACCGTTCATCATTATAGAGTAATAGCACTTTTAGATAGAGCAATAGAGCTAATTTATGAAATGGCAGCCTTAATAAGTGAGTTTATTAAGGCTCGGTTTGCTCATTCATTTATCGGCTTTATGTAACTATGACAAGAGACGTAATGTGAACAACTAGAACTGATATGAAGGCCATAAAATCAGTAATGCGAAACGTATAACCACAGCAAACACCAATAAAGCGATACCCAAACGATACCATTTGTATTCCGCGATACTCATTGGGATACGCTTATAAAACATCGTAATCACGCCCTTCCAATCACTACTGCGTCTTCCATACTGCATCATGCTCGTCAAAACAAACAGTGCGCCAAGCACTAACATTCCTTTTTCAGCCCAGAACAATCCAACTTCCATTTGTGTATTCCTTGATAAAACGGTGAGCAACTCAAATCATTCTAGTCACCTTTACGCTCAGTTTCTGTAAGACCAAGGTCTAACCCACTATCTACTTACTTGAAGGTACTTATCTGAACGAATTTAAGTGAACGTAAATCGCTGAGCACACTTAACTGAACAGCGTGTTCATATCGAGTTCAGCTTCGCCATCTATACTCATGTTTCCGCTAACAGGAGAAATTCAATGAAATCACTGAAAAAGTCGCTTTGTGTATTAACTGCTTCAGCTCTACTCGTTACCGCTCCGTTTGTGAGTGCTTCATCACCACAACAACCGCCACAGCCAGCAGTGAGCCCGCTGCAAATGGTTATTGCTTCTTTAAACCTAAGCGAAGAGCAACACGCGGAAGTCATCTCCCTTGTTGAAGGCTACCAATCTGATAGAACACAGATTGACATGGATAGCGCAATCGAGCTCAAGAAGAAACAGATCAGCCTTGTGACTCAACCTGATTTCAATGAAGCCGAGATGGAAAAGATCATCGACACCGTTCAAGCAACCGAGAAGTCGATGGTGATGCAAGAGATGCGTCTCAAGAACAACATTTATAATGTGTTAACTGAAGAGCAGAAAGAGCAGTTCAAAACCATGATGAAGTCTGCGCTCTCTGGTGGAAAGTAGTCTGGTGGAAAATAGTCTGGCAATAAATCGTCTGGTAGAAAATAGCTGCCCCTAATCCTGATATTGATTCACTCCCATCTCCCCCGGAAAAGGGAGAATCTGAATAGACAACAAAAAGCCGCAGTCATTATGATGACTGCGGCTTTTTTGTGTTCAGTACACCATTAGCAAATCACGTATAAGCATGATTCGACAAATCCGGAGACTTGCTGTTCTTTTGGATGACACGCATCAATTGGATAAGCAGCAGAATACCTGTCACGCCCAAACCAACGCCGATTCCACCCCAGATCCCTGCCAATTCAAATTTTGGCATCAAATACCAAGCGGCAGGTAGGCCAAATACCCAGTAACCGATAGCAGTCATCACGGTTGGCATGGAGACAATCTTCATGCCTCTTAGCAAGTTAATTGCCAGTAACTGCCAAGCATCGACAATAAAGCACAACGCCACTACCCAGATAACAGAAGCCAACAGTGAGGTCATCGCGCCAGTGCCATCGTCCAGCTTAAAGATAGACGCGATCATTTCCGGCCATATGATGAACACGGCAGACAACGCAACGCTCAACACCGACACTAAGATAAAGCTGAGAATCGAGGTTCTTTTGATCCCTTCGTAATTACCCGCACCGAAATCACGCCCCACCAAAATCGCCGCAGCTTGTGAGAAACCGAAATTGAAGTTCCAAGTAAAGCTCAAGCATTGCAGCAGAATTTGGTGTAAGGCTAACGAAGCAATACTGATCGTGCCCGCCATCAAGGTGCCGCCGTAAATAAGGCCATGTTCAAGTAATGCTGCTAATCCGATAGGTAAACCCATCATTAAAAGCGGACTCATCAACTTAATTGAATACTCTTCAGTGTTTAACCAAGGGGCGAACTGTCTGAATTCGTCACGTTTGAATACCCAGACCGTGTATCCAACCATCACGATAAATGCCGCGATAGCCGTACCTAGCCCTAACCCCGTTAAGCCCATGTCTAATTGGAAGGTTAAGAAGTAGCTGACTGGCACATTCAGAATTACGGTGATAATAGACATCACAAGAATGGAGCGCACATTGCCAAACGCGCTGGTTAAGCCGCGAAGCACCAATAAGATCAGCGAAGGTAACATCACCCACTTCAAAGCATGGACATATTCCATGGCTAAAGTGATCACTTCTGGCGGCTGTTTGGCTGCTTCTAATACCAACGGAGCAAACCAGAAGCTGGCCATTAAGGTCACGCTGAGCACGAATGCCAACATGGTTGCGCCTTTCACAGCCAATCTAATTTGCGTATTACCAAATTCTGGGCGTGCGACCCGCTGTCCATAAGCGATCGCGATCAAGTTCGCGACACAACCCACGGTGCTGCTCGCAATAATAAAGATGAAAAAGTAGATAGAGGCGCCTAAGCCACCAGCCGCAAGGGCTGACACACTGATACGCGACATCATCCAAACATCAGTAAGGACTAACGCCATAGAGATCAGCTGTGAAATGATCAAAGGGAATGCAAGAGTGAGTATTTTTTTCATGAGCGCCTCAGGTAATTTCGCCCAAAATACGATCGATGACGCTGGCGTTCAATTGATAAATTTGCGACTCTAGCATTCCATAAACTTATGCGAACGAATTATGACCCCATATCCTAGCTTGCCATCCTCACATAATGGCTTAAAAGCGTTTGAAGCTGCTGCAAGGCTGATGAGCTTTACTCTGGCTGCCGAAGAGCTGCATGTGACACAAAGTGCAATCAGCCGACAGATCAAACAGCTTGAAGATGAGTTAAACGCATCACTGGTTATTCGTAAGCATCGAGCGATTGAATTAACGGTACAAGGTCATGATTTGTATGTGGCTTTGCGAGAAAGCTACGGCAATATCGAAGCTGTCATTGCCTCTTGGAGTGAGCCCAAGCAGAAACGTATTGTGATCAAAGCGACCTTGAGTTTCGCAACGCGAGTATTGATCTCTAAAGTGCGGGAATTAAACGAGCGTTATCAAGATCATGAGATCGTCATTGTTCCTGTAATTGAAGAAGACGAATCGATTAATAGTAGTGAGTATGATCTGCTGATCTTCCACACGCGCTTCAAAAAGCGCTATGACAAGGCACCTGACATCACCTTCTTGCGTGAAGAATTCATGGCGCCGGTCTGCTCGACTAGCTTAACTAATTCTGCCAACTTAACGAATAAAGACACCGACCTCGATTCGATCTTAACCATGCCACGGTTGCACCCGACCTTAGATCATCACGACTGGAAAGTGTGGTTGGCCGATGTTGAATTCCCACCAAAGAAACCCGTCAGAAATACCAGTTTCTTGTCTTTAGATATGGCACTCAGTGCTTGTTTATCCGGTGAAGGCGTTACGGTCACGGATCTATTGTTAGTACAACAAGATCTCCAACGAGGCTTCTTGTACTGCCCTAAGAATGCAAAGATCCAACACAGTGCTTGGACTTACTTCATGCACCAACGTACTCACACGCCTATCATCAATGACCTTATTGAATGGCTTAGGGAAGAGACAGCAAAAGAGATCGAGTTGCTTAAATCACTATCCCATCAGAACCATTGGTTTGGTGTTATCCAAGATCATTAGGGGATCGGTGCCTCATTTTTTAAAACTGCATTAACCTTATAATTTATAACGTTTATTTATCGATTCGAATGACCTATCTTACGCCCTATGAACCAGTACACAGATATTGGCATCTTATTCTTAGGAGAAAGTCATGGAACAACAACGTCTCAAAGTCGCAATTATTGGTGCGGGGCTGAATGGTTTAGCTCTCGCATTATCACTGCGTAAATTTGGTATTAAAGCTCGAATATACGAAAAAGCAGCACAACCACGTGCTGACGGTACTGGCATCGTTATGTGGCCAGAAGGCATGCAAGTACTTGCGGCACTGGTTGGTGTCGATAAAGTCAAAGCTGCGTGTAACCAAGTCGATACCATCTCGACATTAACGGCGACAGGGTTGCCCATCAACACACTCAATATGAGTGACTCTCCGAGTAAAGCTAACGCGCCAATTGGTTTATTTCACCGCAGCCGTTTATACCAACTGCTATTAAATGAGCTAGGAGATGACTGCATCGTCACCAACCAAACCTGCGCTGTTATTCAAAACGACGATGAGCCGCAAATTCTGATCAACGGCGAACCCATTGATGCGGATATTATTGTGGGTGCCGACGGCGTGTTCTCTCAAGTGAGAAAGTTTGTCGCGCCTGATGTGTCGTTAAGACAACCGAACGTCTATTGTTGCCGTGGTGAGATTGATTTCAAAGCACCTGAAATCAGCGATGATGAGTGTTATGTTTTTGCGGGTGATAAATCTCGAATCGTAACCTACACCTACGATCGAGAAACCCAAGGAAAATACTGGTTTGCTGCGTGTGCCGTTCAAGAGGGTGAAACGCTGTCTAAACAAACCGTGTTAGAGCAATTCTCTCACTATCCGAGCTATTTACTGGATATGATTCGAGATACACCTGAATCGAAGATCTTGCCTTCTCCACTCACCGATGTTGCTCCATTTGATACTTGGTATCGTGGCAATGCTGTTCTACTGGGAGATTCTTGTTGCGCAGTGCTCCCGACCATGGGTATCGGATTCAGCTTGGGCATTGAGAACGCTTACGTATTGGCACAAAGCATTGCCTCTAATTTTGAAGGTACAGAGCAAGCATTCAAACGCTATCAGCAGCGTGCTCAGCAACGTTCGCATGAACTACAAAACATCACACACCGACTGAGTGAGTTGACTTACAAAGATAAGTTCAACCCAATCGAAGTAGCTGAGCTTTACCAACAGTTCGCCATTGCCAATAGTCGTTCGCCTTTCTAAACATTTGGCTCGTAAAAACGCGCCAGTTGCAAACGACTCGTTTACAAAACAATAAGCCGCAGCAAATACTGCGGCTTATTCTATCTACCCGTGATGTTTCACTTTATTGAGCAAACATTAAAGCTTAAACATACGCGCACTGCGTGGCGGTAAGTTGAAGGTGTGGTAACGAGAAGTCACGGTTTCTGTCGCGCTGCTTAATACGTCTTTGTATTGAACATTCCAATTGAATTCATGTTGGTAGGTATCAACCGTCACGCCACGGGTTTCGCCACACTTGTTAATACCAACAACGCCTTCTTTGCCACGCTTAAACAACAAAGTACATTGGTCGCTCGAGATCATCGTCATCGGTTTACCTTGCATCGCGTTATGGAAACTCAGCATATTCTTCATATTCGAGCTATTCCAAACATTACCCCAACGACCGTTATCCTTGTCTTCAGAATCCGGTAGGTCATCGCTGTAGATCAACGGCGTACCGCCATCTTTACCAAGGATATAAGCGTAAGCAAGCTGCTCGTCTTGTGGATCCATAATTTGGTAACGGAAACCGTCATTGGTTGGAATATCATGTGTGATCGCAAAAGTAATTGAACGGTTGTCATCGAGTGCTTGGCCGTACGCTTTTGGATCATGTAGCTGATTCAAACCACCGCCCATTGAGAATGCCGAACGAATCGACGCAAACAGCGGGAAATCGTACGCGGAGTGATTAGTATTATTCAGGTACGGCGCTAAGAATGACTCATAGCCGCTGTTCCCTGCTCCACCGCTGGTAATCACCTCGCCAAACACATGCATGTTCGCAGTAATTTCAGATGTGAATACCTGATCGATTTGGTACTGGCTCATGTGTTTTACCGCATCAATACGGAAACCTTTGATCCCCATATCTTTTAGCGCTTTCAGATATAAACGTTGCTGTGAAACCACCCAGTTATTCGGATCGAGATCAGGCAAGCCTACATCGCCATCGGCACCACACAAACGCCAGTACTGAACGTGACCAGGATCGTTCCAATCTGAAATACAGCCAGCGGCATGGAAATCGTTAGCCGAGACAAAACCTTGCGCTAAGCTGCCAAACAGAGTCTGATCAGCATAGTAACTTGAACGGCTCGCATAATCGTTTAGCACTTCAGTGCCTGGGTAATCCAAGCCACTTCGCTTCCAGCTTTCATTCGCCATATGGTTCAACACCACATCGGCATACACATCAACACCCACACCTTTGAGTGCGGCAATCATTGCGACTAAATCTTGTTTGTTGCCGAGAGGTGAATCAATGGTACGAAGGTCTTGAGGTTGGTAACGCGCCCACCATTGGCTGCCGCTAGACTTCATCGCTGGTGCAACAAGCACCTTCTTATAGCCAGCTTGTGCAATTTGATCGGCGTTGGCCGTTACGTCCGAATACTTCCAATTGAAAGCATGCAAAATAGTGTCAGCATAAGTGGCTGAGCTAAAAGAACAAACGGCAAGTGCGGATATGAGTAGGGTATTGATTGGTTTCATAGAACATATCTCTCATTATAAATTCACAAGAATGATATGAATAAGAACGACAATTAAAACGACGGATAAATCAGAGTTGAATTAGCGTCACCTTCTGTTGATGGTGATTTTATAAAACTGAGCTATCGCCGATGTTATGCGGGATGAGTTTTGAACAGAACTGAAATGAGAATTAATTGAATCAAGTTGACCAGAACAGGACAAAGACTTTGGTCGGCTCTTCTAAACTACGTTATGATTCCTTTTCCCCTCAACCAATTGATATTTTTATGCCTTCTTTCTCTTTTTCACTGATCCCTGTAGGGGTTCGGTTCATGATCCTTTCTGCTTTTGGATTCGCACTGATGTCAGCTTGTGTGAAATACGTTAGCAATTACGGCATACCTGTATTTGAAATTGTTGCAGCAAGGGCTTTGGTGTCTTTGATCATCAGCTACATCGACGTCAAACGAAAAGGCATTTCTATCTGGGGCAATAACAAGCCTCTGTTGTTTGTTCGTGGCGCTGTTGGTACCGCAGCCTTGATGTGTGTTTACTACGCTGTGACCACTTTGCCATTAGCGGAAGCGACCATTCTACAATACGTTCACCCTGTATTTACCGCCCTACTTGGCGTGTTATTTCTGAAAGAACGCGTCCAAAAATCGACCATGATATGCATTGTATTCTGCCTAGCGGGATTATCGGTAATGGTACAGCCAAGCATGAACAGCAGCGCGAGCAGCGAGTTGCCGCTATTCAGTATTATGCTGGCGTTGTGTGGCGCGTTTGGTAGCTCAATTGCTTATGTGATTGTAAGAAAGCTTAGCCAAACTGAAGACAGCTCAGTGATCATCTTCTACTTCCCACTGGTCGCTCTGCCAATATCGACCGCCCTGATCTGGAACGACTTTGTATGGCCTAGCCTTTTCTTAACCATGATGCTGGTTCTGGTCGGAATTTTCACTCAGATCGGCCAATATGGTTTGACCAAAGCAATGCAAACTCAAGCAGCTGGTAAAGCTTCGGCTTACTCATACGTTCAGATCGTATTCTCAGCACTATTAGGTGTTTGGGCGTTCAATGAGATTCCATCAGTTTGGACCTACCTAGGTGGTGGCCTTATTGTGACGGGTGCTCTTATCAATGTGTTTGGCAAACAACTGTTGGTGCCGTTTAAAGCTAAGTAGACACCAACTAAAAGAGCTCAACATCAGTTAGCCAATCAGCGATTAAATAGATCTAAAATGGGCATTGCGGATTATTCCACAATGCCCTTTTCTATAAATGCTCTAGCGCGTTTTCATTCAGCTAACCAACTTTAACAAAGCGGCGTATTACGGCTAGCTTGTGGCGTTACGTAGTTTTGGATCGTCACTCAAATACTCAACAAACTCGATTTCAAAGCCCGCCGGATCCACAAAGTAGACGTTTTTACGATAAGGTTCTTCGGCACCGGGTTTGGCAATTGGGAAGCCTGCATCAACAAGGCGCTTGGTTACGCTTTCGATATTATTGGTCACATAAGCGAAGTGCGCGAGACCAACAGAGTGCCCAGCCAAATCTCTATTTTCACCTTCGCCGTGATCGCTCAACGCTATATATTGGTACTCGTCACCAAAATGCAGCCAGTTACGTGGCTTACCCGACCATTCACCTTTTCCTTCATCACGGACGTACCAATGAGGGAACGCCGCTTTATAGAAAACCAGCATTTCTGGGATGTCTTTTACCACTAAATTCACATGTTCAAGTTGGATCATTCTTCTCTCCTTAAAGTATTCTCGTAAGCAACGTTGCATATCCTAATACCTCAAGTTAAGTTGAGGTAAAGGGTTAATTTACATTTATTTTCGAGAACGTTTTTAGAGCCCAAATTGTTCTGCTTTGACTACATACAAACTTTAAGTTTAGACGACTTAATCTAATGTGGCTTCCTTGCCTGTGTTCTGTTCTTTGTGCCTTGGTGATCTCGTTGTTCAGAACAGATAACTAAATCGCGACACACATTGGCGTATTTGAAATAGGATCACGAAACACGCTCGCTTTGAGATCAAACACCTTACTGAGCATAGTTTCGGTCATCACCTCATCAGGCGAGCCTTCTGCTATTAAGCACCCTTTTTCCAAAACCACTAGATGGTCGCAGTAACGACTGGCTTGGTTAAGATCATGCAACACAACAACCACCGTTTTTCCTTTGGCATTCATCTGTTGCATCAGGTTCATTAATTCCACCTGGTGAGACATATCAAGGTATGTGGTCGGTTCATCCAACATCACTACGTCCGTATCTTGTGCAATTACCATCGCAATCCATGCTCTTTGACGCTGGCCACCAGACAGTGACTCAACAGGCTTATCAGCAAACTCAAGCACACCTGTATCACGCATAGCTTGTTCGACAATCCTTTGATCGTCCTGCCCTAGCCTCCCCCAATGAGACACATAAGGCGAACGGCCATATTCGACCAACTTTCTTACCGTGATCCCCTCAGGGCTTACCAAGATTTGCGGAAGAAGTGACAACGAACGAGCAAGCGCTTTATCGCCATAGCTTGATAGCGGTTTGTCTTCAAACAACACCTCTCCAGCCACTGGTTTGTTAATTCTGACTAACGTCTTTAACAAGGTAGATTTACCGCACCCGTTAGGTCCTATCAATGCGGTGATTTTTCCCTTAGGGATAGAAACCGACAGGTTCGGTATGATCGTTTGTTTGCCGTACGCGACGGAAAGATTCTGCGTTTTAAGCATGGTTACCAACCTCGATAACGATAGAGAAGAAAGATGAAATAAGGCGCGCCAATCACAGACGTGAGAACGCCTGCTGGCAATTCAATAGGTGGTTGTAGACCTCTGGCCAACCCATCAGCGCTGGTAACCAGAATTGCCCCTACCAGTGCAGATGCTGGGATTAACAACTTATGATTATGCCCAAACAACAAGCGTGCTACGTGAGGCGCCAATAAACCCACAAAACTGATCGTTCCAGCAACAGAAACGCTAACACTGGCAAGCAATACAGCGGCCAATAACGCGAGAGCTTGAATCTGTTTTGGATTAGTGCCCAATGTGGTCGCACTTTCCTCGCCAAGCCCCATCACATCTAATCGCCACGCCAACCATAATGCCATGGGTAACAACAAGAGCAGCGCACTCCAAATAAACGGGACTTGCTGCCAGTTTCGCCCCCAAAGGCTGCCAGTAAGCCACACCATAGCCGTGTTGATCTCGATCGGGTTGGTGACCAGCAAGAAGTCGATACAACTGGCCAGAAACGCACTCACTGCAATACCAATCAGCGCCAATTTGGCGGGTGTTGGCCTTGACCACCATGCCAATACAGCAATCAGCCCAGCAGCCAATACCCCACCGAACATCGCCACAACCGGAAGCACACTGACTGGTGCATTGGGGAACCAAACTAAACTCGCTGTCGCAGCAAGGCCTGCCCCGGCGCTAATACCCATAAGATCAGGCGATGCTAACGGATTACGTATCACGCCTTGCACTAATACCCCTGAAAGCCCTAACCCTGCGCCCACGCTTATCGCGAGCAACATACGTGGTAGCCGATACTGATGGATAACAAAGTCGTCGCTGGAAAACGCGACCAAATGTTCGATGACTTGAGAAACAGAAAGCGAAGCTGCGCCGACAAACAAACCTGCGGATGCCACTAATATGAGAATCCCTGATAACAAAACTATCTTAGTGTGATGGTGCATTAAGATCTCCTCGTCGCAATCAAAATAAAACAAGGTGTTCCGAGCAAAGCAGTAATAACACCAACGGGTGTTTCAGTCGGGAAAGCAATCGCTCGCGACAGTGCATCTGACCAAGACACTAATGCTGCGCCTGCCAATGCTGAAATAGGAATCAGTAAATGATAATTGTGCCCAACCATAGGTCGAACCAAATGAGGCACTAACAATCCAACAAAGCCAATTGGCCCTGCGATAGCGACGCTTGCTCCGGCAAGCAACACGATCGTCAGTCCACTCACGAGGCGAGTAAACCTGATGTTGCTGCCCAACCCCACTGCAACTTCTTCGCCAAGTGCCAGTAAGTTGAGGTTGCGGGCAAGACTCATTGCCAACACCAAACCAATCACTACAGGCGGCCAAAGCTGTTGCCATTGCTCATCATCCACACTAGACAGTGAGCCAGTAAGCCAATGCAAGACGCTATAAGCCATGTCGTCAGCAAGAATCAGCGCCGCTCGTGTCAGTCCGAGCAATAACGCAGTAATGGCGATACCCGCGAGAACCAAACGTAACGGATGAGAACGTTCGGAGAAAAAACCACCGAGGAGCATCACGGCACCGCCGCTTAGCAATGCACCAAGAACCGCATTAAGGATTGGGTTTAAATCACTAACCACAGGTATGCCTATTGCAGCTAACGCCATAAAACAGGCCGCGCCAGCGTTAATGCCAAGAATCGACGGAGACGCGAGTGGATTGCGCGTCAAACCTTGCATCAATAACCCAGCGACGGCCAAACTCGCACCAATCAATAGCCCAGCACAAGTTCTTGGCGCTCTTAGCGTCGCCAATATTTGATGAGTCATGTTGCTTTCATCAAACGCAAACCAGTAGTGAATCAAGTCACTCAATGTTAAAGAGAAATTAGACCACCCGGTCATAGAGGCTGCGTAACCAGATAGTGCCAAACACGACACTAGTGCAGTAAATAATATGACTCGCCACGACAGTATTGGCCAGAATCGCTTACTTTTAGAGAACAACATCGTACTCATGATGGATCCAAGATCTGCTCAAGATTTTTCGCCATTTGTTCTGCCGCTAACATGCCTCGGTTCAATGACCAAAGTGCTGGTGACACTTCTACAACTTGCTGTTTTTTTGCAGAGGTTAGTACATTGAATAACGGATTTTTCTGCCAATCATCAACAATATTTGGATGAGAGTAAGCGCCAAGGAGCAACCAATCCGGATTGGTTTTCAACAACAACTCAAAGCTGGTTGGTAAATATGCCTTCTCTGTTGGTTTCACAATAGGGCTCGCAATGCCTAATTCGGTCAACACGCCACCTGCGTAAGATGCAGGGCTATGTAACCACATACCTTTATCCGACACGACAGCGAATTGGACGGTTTGTTTGAGCGAGAAATGACTTTTGAATTCAGCCATGGCGTGTTGATGTTGTTGAATTCGTTGTTCCATTGACGATTGTTTATCGAGAGCGATGCCAATCTTGAGCGCAGACTCCAAATTTTCTTGATACGTCTCGCCGCGGCTTTTAAGCAGCAGCGTTGGTGCGATGCGTTGTAGATCTTGATATACAGTACGATGACGCTCTGCATCTGCGATGATCAGGTCAGGCTTTAATACCGCAATGGCTTCTAGGCTAGGCTGAGAACGCATGCCAACCGATTCCCATGGTTGAACCAATTCACGCACCGCCGGAATCACTCGCGAAGCATCATTGTCATCGGCAACACCAACAGGAGAAACCCCCACCGCAGCTAGCGCATCTACAAATGAGAACTCCAACACCACAATACGTTGCGGAGTAGTCGCTATCTCAAACTGACCCTGCTCATCTTGTATGACCCTGGTTTGTGCTGAACTGGAGAATGAAAACAAGCTTAAAACCAGCAAAGCTAAGGTTATCGCTATCCTGCTAAATAAACACTGCTTATTGAGTGACAGCAGTCCGTTCGACAGCATCAATTGATTCGAAAACAAAAGGCGAGAGTTGTTTTCCATATTTAATTTTCCTTAAACGCTAGAGCCGTGAAAGTCGCCAAGAGTATTGGCGACTTTTATTCGTTATTACTTTCAATAAATTACGTATTAGAACTGATAATTCAGATCCAAAGTGTAAGAACGTCCTGGTGCTGGATAACGACCAACCGGGCTGGTATCAATACCGCGGAAGTAATAGTCCTCATCAAACAAGTTGTTCACCGCAAGGTTCATTCGCAGCTTACTGTTTTCATCCTT
This sequence comes from Vibrio sp. SG41-7, assembly GCF_014164465.1. Classification (NCBI taxonomy): domain Bacteria; kingdom Pseudomonadati; phylum Pseudomonadota; class Gammaproteobacteria; order Vibrionales; family Vibrionaceae; genus Vibrio; species Vibrio sp. SG41-7. The sequence goes on from NZ_JACJFF010000047.1 coordinate 16,101, forward strand.
GTACAAATCCGAACCTAGGTTAAAGTTCCAGACCATGTAGGCAGGCACTTTACCTGTCGCGCCCGTTGCATCTTCGGCACTTGTATTCGCATTGTCAGAGTAAGACTCGCTGAAGTAGTAACCAGACAAAGTCGTATCTACCTTGTTAAAGGCGTAAGTCGCATCCCAACTGAATTGATGTTTAGACGTATAAGGAAGTTGATTACCTTTGTTTGCACCCTCTTCCTCTAACGTTGCATCTAAGTAGTTATAGCCAGCGCCCAAACTCAAAGCTTGCATCGCTTGAGGAATATAACGACCAGAGAGCTCAACACCTTGGTGAAGTGTTTTACCAATGTTATCGAAAGTTTGGGTAGCACTTTGCCATTGCAGCTGATCTTCAAAATCAATGCGGTAAAGTGCAATGTTAAAGCTGGTTGAATCTTGGTTGTAGCGAGCACCCAACTCGTAGTTCCACGCTAGCTCACTGCCCTCTTCACCCTTGCCTCGAATGTAAGCGATTTGTGGTGCACGCAGAGATTTCTGTGCATTAGTGTAACCAACCCATTGCTCTGTCAGGTGGTATGCCACGGTTAAGCCCGGCAACCACTCCGTCACTTTGTTGTCTGTGCTCTGTGCTGTACCCAGATCATCAAATGTCATATCAATCGATTCGTAACGAATACCCGGCGTGACTTTCAGTACGTCATTGAACAGGCCGATTTCATTGCTGATGTAACCAGCAAAAGCGTCAGTATCTAAGTGCCAATCACGTGGGGTTGTTGTAGCACCACCAGCAATTGGCGTTTGAGTCAGCTTGTAATCGATATCTTCGTTGACGTAGCGTGCCCCAGCAATCACATTTTGCGTTACGGTATTTCCGTCAAAGTACATCGCGAGTTTAGGTTCAACACCATAAACAGCAAATTCACGTGGTGACGTACGAATATCGGTTGATGGTAATGCCGGGTCCGCCCAGTGACCGCCAGCGCTGTTAAAGCCCCATTGGAAGAAACGCTCAGAACGGTGGCCAAACGTCAGTATTTCTAATTCGGCGCTATCTGCAATATTCAAGTCATGTAAATATTTCAGACTCCAACGCGTTGAAGTGCCTTGATATTCATCGTATGGACGCTTCGACTGAGTACGATCTTTGTCATAATCATCTGGCGATAAAGCACCGGGCATTTGGGTGTCGGCATCATAGCGTTGAACGAAAGCTTGTAGCTCTTGAGTATCACTCAGTAACCATTGCAGTTTCGCTTGGAAGTTTTTGACATCTGTGTCGGAGTGTTCACGGAAGCTTTCACCTTTTAAGAAATTCCCCTCGACTTGAAGTGCCAGCGTATCGGTTAACCAACCACCCGTTCGCAGGTAAAAGTCGTTGAGCGGCGTATCGCCATCCTCGAATACAGTAAAGCGATTACTGATTTCCGTTTGCCACTCATGTGGAATAGGCTTGGTCACCAAATTGATCACACCACCGACGTTGTTTGGTCCATACTGAACCGCAGCACCGCCTCGCACAATATCAATACGATCAAGCATCGACAGCGTTGCAGGGAAAATTGATTGTCCTGTGTGACCATACGGCGCCAGTGTCAGAGGAACACCATCCATTAGGAATTGAGCGTGCCCACTACGACTCGCTTTCAAACCACGCACTGAGATGTTAGGTAAAACACCGGTGCCCGTTTCGTCTTGAACCTTAATGCCCGGTACACTTTGGAAGGCAGAGTCAATCGAGAGTGCGCCAGTCTTTTTAATTTGTTCATTAGTCAGAACAGTACGAGCTCCCGGATACTCTTTCACATCCTCAAGTTCTGAATTACCGATCAAGCTGCCCGTCACGACAACCGTTTCCATGGTCGTCGTTTGTGGATCTGACGCGGCAAATGCGCCCATGGAAGTCACTGAAGCGATGGCCATTGCAAGGGCACTTAGACGCAACTTTTGATGTGATTGAGTACAGGGTTTACCATCCAAATTCTGGTAAGGCATGAAAATCTCCTAAATAGGCAAGTTAGGATCAAAGGCCATGTTTACGATTCGGCGCTTTGATCCTATGGGCTAAACGGCCTCAAAATGAAGCCAACTGTTCACTCACTCGTAGTGAACAAATCAATCGTTTTTAGAGTCGAACTAGCTCTTAGAAATGAACGAACTCTTAGAAATGAATTAGCTTTTAAAACTGATAGCCGTAGCTGAGCATAAATTCGGCTGGTGCTCCGTAACCAATCTGATTAGTACCAGACGTACCGTTGGTTGCGCCCAGAATGTATTTCTCATTAAGCACGTTGTAAGCATTCGCTTGAACTTTGTGACGACCCGTGGTGTACGCTGCCATCAAGTCAACCGTGGTGTAGTCACCCAGAGCTACCGCTTCATCATTACCCGCGTAACGGTCGCCTACGTATTTCACGCCACCACCTAAACGCCAGTTATCGTCTAACTGATAAGTGCTCCAAAGAGAGAACAAATGATCAGACACATCGTTTGGCTTTTTGTCTGTCTCTTTGTTCTCCGCGTCTAAATAGCTGTAGCCTACAGAAATGTCCCACTGCTCGGTAAACTGACCGCGAGCTTCTAATTCAATACCTTGGTGACGAGCTTCGATCTTGTTAACAACGTCGCCGTCTATATTCGTTTCTGGTTGCTCTTGATCAATTTGGAAGACCGCAGCATTCAGCATCAAAGCGTTATCTAATAGGTAAGCTTTTGCGCCAATTTCTTTTAGATCGGTGTGGAAGAATTCTGCTAATTTAGGGTTGATGTAGATACCTGAGTAAGGCAATTGCCATGAACGAGCTAAGCTTGCGTACACTGACATATCGTTGTTGATTCGGTAGACCAAACCACCGCGGTAGCTCACTTTGTCATCGTCTAGATTCTCTTTTGCTGAGCCCGCTTTTTGCTGTTCAAGCTCCATCGAGTCGTAACGCACATTGCCGATCACTGAAAGATCACCAAAGGTGTAAACGTCTTGAATGTAGACACCTGTCGTCGTTGTCGTGTTATCACGGAAAGGTTTGAAACCCGGATCAGGTGTTGGGCCTGCTACAGGGTTGTAGATATCTTTTGGAGGTAAGGTTTTATCACTTGCGAGCGTTAAGTCGATATTGATCTGATTATAATCCGCACCGATCATCATTTGGTTCGAATCGGTTTCCCAAACTAGCTCAGATTGAAGAGTCGTCGTGGTACGAGGATCGTAACCGAAGTTATTTACAGTCTGAGATACTTCATTCCCAGTTACCGTCCCTTGGCGTGTACCCTTTTGCTCAAGCTCGATATGGTTGTATGCTGCGCGGTTTGTCCATGCCCATTCACTGTTCAAAAGCCATTCATAATTAACGCCAACACGGATGCTGTCTGACTCTTGATAGTCATTCGTGCCACCGTAAAATGTGCTTTCAGAGACATCGACAGGCTTACCATTTTTAGATGGAACACCACGATATGGCACTAGCTCTTGGTGCGCATATTCTACATCGAGATCAATGGTATGCCCCTCAGCAGGCAATACACGAATGGTGGGTGCGATAAAGAAATCATTAGAGTCGACGTGATCTACATAGGAATCAGACTGTCGACTTTCCACGTTGATACGACCACTAACCTTGTCACTAAGCGCCATCGAGCTGTCAACCTGACCAACAAAAAGATTATTGCTGCCAACACTGCCATTGACGTGTGTGAAATTATCACCGTTAGCGCGCTTGGTGACCAAATTAATGATACCGCCCGCAGAACCTCGGCCGTAAAGTGCGCCTGCAGGGCCCTTTACCACTTCGACACGTTCGATATTCGCTAGGCTTCGGTACGATTGCAGAGTCCCGTCATCACGCATACCATCACGGTACATGTCGTTGAGCGCATCAAAACCACGAATCACAAATTGGTCTCGGCTTCCCTCACCCAAGGTATTGTTAACCCCTGCAACACCATCAAGTGCATCCACCAAACGTACAGCACCTCGGTCTTCCATTTCCGTCTTTGTGACCACCGATACTGCCTGCGGTACATCCAACCATTCGACATCCGTTTTGGTACCCGACTGCGGCATGTGCTCCGCGTAACCTTCGTACTGATGACCAATAACTTGTAGAGTTTCATCCACCGTTACTTCTTCTGCAGCCATTACATTCGACACGGTAGCCACTACGGTTAATGCACCTCCAATAGCCAAAGCGAGAGGGGACAAGGCCAATCTAATGTTCATTTTCTAATTCCGTTTTAGTTTATAAAATAACAATATTGCGAATAAGAACAAATATCATTTATATTTGCAATATATATTTTTTGATCTATATTTGCTTTGCAATATGCAACACCACTAATGATATAAGAATCAATAAAAACAATAAGATAGAAAAATTCTCTTTCTTTTAACCCCGAAAGAGAGCACTTGAAAGCGAGTTGTGAGCAGGCGACAACAACGTTTTGGAAATTAGGAAAGCCCCATGAAATCTACGATAATCATCGTGAGTCACGTCGTGAATGATGCGATCACTCACGGCTTCGTGCCGACAGCAAAAGCGATGGGTCTCCACGTCATTTTGATCACAGACCACAAACTCAACCACTTAAAACTGGCAAATGAAGATGACCGCTTTAATCCCGATGAAATTTTGGAATGCGATGTCTTCAACCCTCTTGAACTCATCGAAATCATCACAGAGCAAGAGCTAGAACCTCATGCTGTTTTCAGTAACAGCGACCACCTACAAACTTCCACCGCAATCTGTGCACAGTTCTTTGGCGTGCCGACTAAAGATTGGAATGTGACTCTTAAGGCGAAAAACAAATACTTAACTCGTCAGGTTCTCAACGAAAAATCGTTACCTAATACTCAAAGTGTTTTGTTAAGTCGAGAGAGCGCTCCTGTATTCGATTTCGATTTTCCTGTCGTTGCGAAGCCCAAGGAAGGCGTGGCTAGTTTAGACGTGCAGCGCTGCGAGTCTGCAGCTGAGCTGGATAACTATTGCGATACGTTTTGGCAAAAGCACCCTACGGCTCCCATTTTGGTTGAGGCGTTTTTACAAGGTCCGCTTATCACTGTCGAAACCATTGGCGACGGGGAAAATTTAGTCGCACTTGGTGGGTTCGATGTAGAACTCTCTGCGCCACCTTACTTCATCGAAACAGCGGCGAGTTGGAATGGTATTAACAGCGTGCACTACCGAGAAGAATGTATACGTCAGCTTCAAACATTTGGGGTGGGGTTTGGTGTCTGTCATAGCGAATTCATCATCACAGATTCGGGGCCGGTACTGGTCGAGATCAACTATCGAAGTATTGGTGATGGCCGGGAATTTTTGCTTGATAACCTCAGTGGCGGGAATTGGTTCAATACCATCTTAAATCTTCACTTGGGTCACAAGCTTGACCCTATATTTCGTATTGATGGCAGTGCCCATGTGCACTATGTAGTGGCGCAACAAAGCGGTTTGATTGAAGGGTCATCAACCTCTTTCATTCACCAAGAGGGCGATATTGTCACTCAACAGCAAGTGCTTAAGAAGGTTGGTGAGACGTTCCAACAAAGTTTCTCCAACAAGGATTACCTAGCGAGAATTTCGGTCGTTTCTCCTTCTGGTCGAACACTAGAACCCGCGCTACAACAGGCAATCTCTCGCTTCAATCTAACAGCAACAAACGAGGTAACAGCATGAATGAAAACGCGTTATACCTCACTCAACGCTTAGTCGATACTTGCTTGCGTGAAGATTTATTCGGATTAGTTTCTCAAAGCCGATTTGAATCTCAGCTCCCGAGTACACTCAAGTTATCTTCTTATCCTCGTAATCAAATTTGGGCTGTTTTTGAGGGTTCAGACTTTACACTCTACTTGCCCGTTACTCCGAGCTATTACATGCAGCGTTGGGTATACGGCCAAACAGATGGTTCGAAAGGTGATGGTTGGCTCATCGAGAGAAATGGTGTCGTTGAAGTACAGCAGCACTATCAAGATTGGATCGAATTACTGAAAGTGAGTGCTCACGAAAGCTCGCATTCGTTATTAGATGGTTATTTGCAAGAACTCGAATGCGCAGAAAAACACAAAGGATTATGTGATAGCGCATTCAGCCAGCACTCGGAAGCACTCATGCTGCCGATTTCTCAACTAGAACGTTGGGAGAAAAAGCTATTACGTGCCGATCAAATCGCATCCTATCTTGACCACCCTTACTACCCGACAGCACGTGCTAAGTTCGGTTTAAGCGATCACGACCTAGAGCAATTCGCGCCAGAATTTGCACAAAGCTTTGAACTTCGTTGGCTCGCAATCGAAAAGTCACTCGTTACATTGACCAGTCCACAACCAGAATGTTGGCCAACGATGGAGCAAGTGGGTCTGCCCGCCGATTTTGCTCTTAGCCATGAGTTATTCCCCGCACACCCATTAACACTAAGAAGTCTTGATCGACTTCCTGACGGTGTCATTGAAGCGCCGGTTGCGTGTCTTGAGGTGACTCCTACCCTGTCAGTGCGCACTGTGGTCGTGAATCAAGCACCACAGACCCACATCAAAGTACCGCTGATCATGCGATCTTTAGGTACTAAAAACATTCGCCTAATCAAACCATCGACGCTCTATGATGGGCATTGGTTTGAACGTTTATTGACGCACTTAGAGCAAACAGATCAAGACTTACGTGGCACGCTTTTCCATTGTAATGAGAAACATGGCGGCCATGTTGGAGACGATAAAACCTTTGCTTACATTGTGCGTGAATACCCGCTGAGTTACTTCCAAGACAAAGCACTAGTACCTGTGGCTGCGCTTGCCAGTCCAATGCCTGATGAACGTTTGTTCTTGGAACACCTCGCCGAGCAGTATTATCAGCAAGATACGCTGACTTGGTTTAAAGATTACGTTGATCTGCTTTGCAAAGTGCACCTTACATTGTGGATTCGTTACGGTATCGCTTTGGAGTCCAACCAACAAAACGCCATCATTGCATTCGATGAGCAAGGCAAGATGACCTTAACCATGAAAGACAACGATGCAGCGCGTATCTGGCCAGAACGTTTCCAAACGTTTGAACAACAATCGCCTGTAAAATGTGAGCAGCTTTTAGATCAACGCATCACTGTAGACAACGAACTTGCTCTTGGTCAGATGTTTACCACGATTACTTTGCAGTTAGACATTGCCGCGATTGTCGAAGCAATGGCGACGAAAGGAATCGCCACGTCAGCTTATCTGTATGAAGTGGTTGCCAATAGCCTTTCCCAACAGCTTAGCCAGTTGGACAAACAAGGACACAACACCAAGCTCGCAAACGAGATGTTGTTTGAGTCACCCAACCTATACGCTAAATATCTATTGAGCTCAGGTAGCTTGTTGTCTAAAGAGTCATCCGGTGCAAGCGATATCAATAAATTTTATGGCTTGTCAGCACCGAACTTTTTATTGCTAACCAGCGAAGAAGCACAACACGCTTACCTTGAAAACATCAAGCAGAGTGTGAGTTAACGCATCATGACCAAACTCATCTATTGTGTACTTTTAAGCCACTTTATCGCCGCGTTTGCAGCCTTAGGAATGCCGCTGTTTTTGCCAATGGTATTGCCAACACTGGATGCAAACATTACTTCGGACTGGGCTGGGGTACTGTTCATTTTGCCGACCTTTTGCACTGCCGTTGCGGCACGCTTTTGGGGGCAGTTTGCTGATAAATATGGCAGACGTCGCTCTCTATTACGTGCTCAACTCGGGCTTGCAGCAGGCTTCGCGCTGTGTGGCTTAGCCGATAATCTCTCAATGTTTGTGTTTGGTCTTATCATTCAAGGAACCTTTGGTGGCACCATGGCCGCCTCAAACAGCTACTTATCCAGCCAAATCAACGATGCGAAATCACTCGGTAAGTCACTCAATAAAACTCAGCTTTCTGCCCGTCTGGCGCTAATTATTGCTCCGATAGGGCTTGGCTGGAGCTTATCAGAAACAAACCCGCTGAACGCGTATCTGTGGTTGTCCGCTTTGCCGCTATTCGCGCTATTGATCACCTTAACATTACCCATCGATGACTTAGCGAAATCTAAGGGGATTGTAAAAGATCAGGTATCGAATAAAGCTCAAAGCAGCCAAACCAAATCATTAAATACGCTTTATTGGGTCTTTGGCGCGCAGTTTAGCTTTGCTTTCGCCATGGTCGTCACGTTCCCCTATTTCTCGCCTTATGTGCAGCAATATGGCGTGACAAGCCAAGCGTGGATTGGGTTTTTATATGCCCTCCCACATGGTGTTTATCTGCTCTTTGCAGGAAAAGTTCATCTGTTCTCAGAATGGGTTGATCGCCACCAGTTTGAACGCAATCAAGCACAGCGTACTTTATGGCTAGGCTTTGGTTTGCTTTCACTCAGTGCAGCAATGCATCTCACTCCTTATCAAGAAGTGTTGATTATTGCTCGTATTGTTTTCGGACTTGGCATGGTTTGCTGTTATCACGGCTTGCATCAAGTGTTGGCAAATCAAATTGATCGACGACAAAGCGGCAAAGTATTTTCGCGCTTTGATGCCATGTCGAAATGGGGTGGCGTTGCGGCTGGGTTGAGCGCGTCTTTCATATCAAGCTTGGGCTGGCTTGAGGTTCCTTTCATACTTTCTATGTTGATCAGTGGCATTGCTGCTATCGCGCTGATCATCCATTCAAAATTTGGACATCAACATGTTACAGACTCAATTATCTCCAAGTGAATATTCCGCTGAAGACCAAGCTCTTCAAAATCGTAAAAAAGTACTGCTAAACCGAGAAAAAGCCCAACTCAATACCATCATGGGCGTGGTGAACTGTTACTTGCGTGAATACGCGATACCAAAGAAACAGGTTAATTGGCGCTACAGTTCGGCTTCTCTTCCTCAAACTTTGAAAAGAAACTACAACGCTCACCAACGCGTGGCCATTCACCTACCTCACCAAGATCAACCTCAGAAAAATGGTCTGATGGTTTTACCCGTTGAGTACACCAGTAAACTGGGGAAAGTGAAGCTCAGTGATACACCTTGGGCTAAAATGCCCGGTGCAGCTTGGTGCAAATTGGACGCAACTCAAACCCTGACGCTTCTACTCAGTTACCTAAAACAAGTGCTGACGATTCCATTCAATCACGAGTTGGTCGAGCAAATGGAAAACAGTTTGTTGATTACCGAGCAGTTCCTAAACTCAGACAACTCACCCCAGCATCACAATGCGTTTATCGCATCAGAGCAATCGTTACTTTGGGGACATACTTTTCATCCAACGCCAAAGAGTCGATCAGGTGTCAGTATCGATGATCTGCTAGCGTGCTCCCCTGAGGTTGGCGCTAAGGTTCCCCTGTATTGGTTTAAGGTCGACACCGCGTTGCTCGACGTCTTGAGTTCAGATAACCGAACCTCACCAACGACCATGCTTGAACAACTTGCGCCTGATGAAAACAATTCAGTAGGTACCATGCTTTACCCTTGTCACCCTTGGGAAAGTTACACACTTTTGCAAAACCCAGTGGTCAAAACGGCCATTGAACAAGGCAAAATCATCCCGCTTGGATTAGGTGGTGAAAAACTCTTACCCACTTCATCCGTGCGCACTCTGTACCACCCAGATATGGATTGGTTTGCTAAGTTCTCTATCAATGTGCGTTTAACTAACTGCGTACGTAAAAACGCATGGTATGAGCTCGATAGTGCCGTTCAATTAACCTCGATTCTGCATCCCATCAAAGAGAGTGAACAGTTACGTAATCCTGTATTCAAGGTAATGACTGAACCTTACGCGACCACATTGGATCTAGAGTCGGTTGCCGAGCAGGAACAAACCGATGTTATTAAAGCTCGCGAGTCGTTTGGTATTTTGTATCGAGAGAATTTCACCTTAAGCGAAACCGATACTTTGCAACCAACGTTAGCGGGTGCCCTCTTTGCTTACGATACAGACGGGAACAGCTGCATCGCCACTCAACTCAAACAAAAAGCGCAAACAACACAAAGCCAATATGACAATGTCGCCACGCTGTGGTTTGATCGCTATCTGCATTGTTTGATTCCGGGCGTCTTTAACTACTACTTCAAACATGGGGTTGCGTTTGAACCGCACTTACAAAATACGTTGATTGGATTTGAAAAAGGCATGCCTTGCTGTGTATGGATTCGAGACTTAGAAGGTACCAAGCTACTACGCGAGTTTTGGCCATCAGAAACACTTCAGCAACTTTCAGAGCGTGCTCGTCAATCGGTGTACTACAGCCGTGAGCAAGGTTGGAACCGTATTGGCTATTGCACCTTCATTAACAATATCAGCGAGGCCATTTTCTTTATCGCTGAGGGTAACTCGGCACTTGAGAATACGTTATGGGGAACTTTAAAAGACGCTATCGTCCGCTGGACGTCTATCAATGGCCAGCAACCCGAACTAATGGCATTGCTTAACGATGGTCATTTTCCAAGCAAAAATAACTTCACAACACGTTTGATGCAAAATGCCGATAAAGAGTCCGGTTACACCCAAGTTGCAGCACCGTGGCCAACTCATTCAAAAGGAGTTCACCATGCTTAATTCTCCTCAACTTTCAGCCTCTATCCATCAAGAAATCCAGCAATTGGCCAAGCAACAAACGCAACCATTATGTGCTTATCTTTATGATCTCGATGCATTGGAGCAGCACATTAAGCAGATGCGCCATGTATTGCCAAAAAGCGTAGAGCTATTTTACGCCGCGAAAGCGAATCCTTCAGAGCCGATATTACGCACTTTAGCCCCTTATGTTGATGGTTTTGAAGCAGCATCAGGCGGAGAGCTTACACACCTCCACCAGCAACAACTCAATAAACCACTGATCTTTGGTGGCCCAGGGAAAATGCCCAGTGAGTTAGAGCAAGCGATTATACTCGATGTCGATGCGATTCATGTAGAGAGCCTCACTGAGTTGCAACGCATTGGTTCTTTAACACAAAAGTTGAATCGACCTGCTTCGATCTTCCTGCGTATGAACATAGACATTGGTGACATCACACTTAGCAAATTAGCCATGGGAGGAAAGCCTACCCCATTTGGTTTAGATGAAAGTGAGTTAAACAACGCACTGATGTATTTACGTGACTTCCCGTTAATCAAGTTGAAGGGCTTTCACTTCCATTTGATGTCACATCAACTCGACGTTGATCGCCACCTCGCCTTGATGCAACGCTATTTCCAAGTGGTCAAAGAGTGGAAAAAAACGTTCTCACTCGATGAGTTGGTCATCAACCTCGGTGGTGGCATGGGGATCAATTACCAAAACCCTAAACAACATTTTCCTTGGATGGAGTTTTGCGACAAATTGGAGTTCCTGATTTCCAAGGAACATTTACAAGATTGGAAGCTGCGTTTTGAATGTGGCCGCTACATCTCTGCACCTTGTGGCTATTACGTAATGGAGGTCTTGGATATTAAACAAAATCTTGGCGAGCATTTTGTGATTGCCCGTGGTGGCACGCATCATTTCCGTACTCCGGCAGCGCAAAGCCATGACCACCCTTTTGCAATCGTGAAAAGTAATCAGCAACCCACTATTTCACATCCGATAAACCATGCCACAGCCACGTTGGTTGGACAGCTTTGTACGCCAAAAGATGTTCTGGCACGAAATCAACATATCGAGCAGGTCGATATCGGTGACTATGTGGTGTTCACTCTAGCAGGCGCTTATGCTTGGAACATCTCGCATCAAAACTTCTTAATGCATGAGCCTCCAGTGTTTCATTACTTCTAGGCATCCGGGTGTGCTCTATGATTTCTAACTGATAGTTTGAATTAAAACTCCATAGAGCCAGCTAAAGACACTAAATATAAAAGGCACTCAATAAAAAGGCGTTAGTAAACTCAAGTCTACTAACGCCTTTCTTCTGTTTGTCTTAGCCCTTTTGCAAAACAGCTGCAGTGATTGAGTAACCGACTCCCCACTGTGATCGTAATGCAGAACCAAACCGTAGTTAATTCAAATACAAGCACTTAGCACTTTTTATCGACTACTCAGCGGGATCAAAACATGGACAACAGAATCACCATTTTAGAGTTTCTCAGAGTGTTCGATTGCATTCGCTCTTCGGGCAAGCAATTGGACAGCAAGTATCAATTGGGCGAGATGGTAGCGTGGCATGATTACGATGGTTACACCTGTTGGTTAAGCTACAGAGACGTTACGGTGACCCTGATGTTCCACGGTTCATTGAAGATCGAATACGACAAAGCATCGAACTATGAAGACTTCATCAAGCGTTGTTTAGCTATGCTTGAAACTGAACCCTCTCCTTAAACTATCCATAGCTATCAGTAAACAACGCAAAACCTATGGGGAGCAGTGGAGAAAAAGATGAACGGAACCAATTGTAAAACGCGGTTACTCCTTAGGTTAACCACACCTTTATTCCTTCTACTCAGCCTACATTCGTTAAGCCTTAAGGCAGATGCAACAGGGACAAACATGATCGACTTTACACAAGCTAGTGAGCATCAAAACTGGACAGTGACCAACGACGATGTAATGGGCGGCATCTCAACAGGCGAGCTCATTTATCTTGATAATATGAGGCAATTTAGGGGCGAGCTATCGTTAGAAAATAATGGGGGTTTCAGTTCTGTAAAGCGCTCCATTGAATCACCTGCCCATGTTATAGATAGCGCAGAGCTAGTATTCATTGGTGATGGTCGCACCTACCAACTGAGGTTTACAACATCGAAGGACGGCAATCGAGTTCAATACAAACACGATTTCGATACCATAAAGGGACAGCAGCTAAATAAGGTGTTCCACTTCAATGATTTTCAAGCGGTGTTCAGAGGTCGGCTACTGAGCGATGCGCCGGAACTTAAGGCACAAGACATCAAACAAATCGGCTTTTTGATTGCAGACAAACAGCCATCGCCTTTTGAGCTAGACCTAATACAGCTTCACTTCAAAACATCGAAACCTATCACATCACCAGAAGCTGACTAAACTGACTAAACTGACTAAACTGAAAACAAACAAAAGCCCCTGATACCTTTGACTAGCAATAAGATATCAGGGGCTTCTTCTATTTAGACCGTCAACGATTCAAAACAACGGCGGATTAAAACATCAGCAATTAGTATTTGATGGCAGTTTTTCCAATCGAGGCACTGCTTTCAATACGTTGATGTGCATCTTTGATTGTATCCACATTAAAGCCATTTAGGGTCGAGGTTAGCGTCGTTTTAATACGGCCCGCATCAATCAGATTCGCGGCTTGGAATAGGATGTCTTGCTGCTTCTGGATATCTTCAGTGTTAAACAGTGAACGTGTAAACATCAGTTCCCAAACAAAGCCTGCTGATTTACCTTGCAGCGCTGATAAGTCAATTCCGCCATCGAATTCTACAATCGAACTGATCATGCCTTGCGGTGCGATCAACTCAACCATCGCATCCCAGTGCCCTTTTGTATCAGCAACATTGAAGATGTAGTCGACATGTTGAATGCCTTGCTCTCGCACTGACTCGACAAGTTTACGGTGGTTCACCACATAGTCCGCCCCCATATCCCTTACCCATTGTTCCGTTTCAGGTCTTGAAGCTGTAGCGATAACATTCAGGTTGGTCAGTTGCTTAGCCAGTTGAATCGTAATTGAACCAACACCGCCTGCTCCACCAATGATCAGGATAGACTTTTTCTCTTCAGGACGAACACGCAAGCGGTCAAACAATGCTTCCCAAGCCGTAAGCGTTGCTAGTGGCATAACGGCTGCAGCTTCATCAGAAAGGCTCTTAGGCGCTTTAGCGGTAATACGGTAGTCCACAGCTTGGTATTCTGCGTTAGCACCCATGCGTGTTACGTCACCCGCATAGTACACACGGTCACCGACTTCGAAGCCTTCAACGTCAGCACCTTTACCAACAACTTCACCGACTGCGTCATAGCCCAGCACTTTTGGCTGATCAAGAGTTTTGTCTTTGGCATTACGAATACGAATTTTTGCGTCAGCAGGGTTGATAGAAGTCGCGCTCACTTTTACTAGCAAGTCATTATTTTTTAGTTCTGGCAGACTCGTTTCAAACTCAAATAAACTGTCTTGTTCGGTAATCGCAAGTGATTGAGTAAATCCGATAGCTTTCATTTTTGATGATACTGACATAGTGCTTTCTCCTGGAATTAGACGAGTTAATCTTAGTCAATTCTCACTCTAGATAAACCGCCTAATATTTGAATGATTCTCAAATAATTTTTGATAGTGGTGTTACCGTTATCTGGGTAATGGTGTTACCGTTATCTGGGTAATGCAGACATCTAACTGCATTGCCAACGGCTTAGAGGTTAAATCAGGCCTTTCTCAATCAACCAATCATGTGTGACTTGATCTTGTGATTTACCTTCACGGCAAACTTTGTAGTCTAGCTCTGCGATGATGTCATTCGAGAAACGTAGCGAATCCAACTTCTGAATCTGTTGTTCGCTGAACAGGTGCTTCTTGTCATCTCTTAATAGAAGTACCGCTCTATCAACAATTCCGAGTAAGCCTTTTGGCTCTTTGAGCTCACGAATATCGTAACGATAGTGCAAAAACTGCGGTTTCCACAGTGGCACTACCACCCACTCTTTGTTTGCGACCGCACTTTCAAAGGCACTGAAACAATCGTCTTCACTGCCAGGAAAGAACTCGTAGCCGGCATCGCTCAGGCCATAGTCTTTCATCATCAGGATAGAGAAGCGTGTGATGCCAGCGCCGGGGTTGATACCTTGGATGGTCGAGTTCATTTTCTCGACCACTTCGGCCTTTAATAAATCAGAGACTTCAGAAACCGCCTCTTCAGGCACATAGTCTGGTACGCCCCACAACGCGTAAGGTTCATAATGAAGCCCAAGCTCGGTAAGGGGCTCAACTTCTTCAACGCCCGCTTTGTAGATACCGTGACTTGATGGCAACCACGCAGAAGAAAGCATATCCACTTGGCCTGCTTTCAGCTTTTCAAAGTTCTCCTGATGTGGAGAGAAAATACGCTCTACCTCAAACCCCATGGCTTTCAATACATTGGCAACCAATGATGCGGTCGTACGGTGGAACGACAAATCCGTTACACCCATTGTGATTTTCTTAGTCATCTTACTTCCCCTACATCGTAGGCTTCGTCCATACAGTGCGTACTGCGCTACGTTGTCGATATGGCAAAATGATAGTGAGAAAATTACTAATGAAAAACAGCCTCACATTTGAATAATTATCAAATTAATTTTGACAATTAAGTGTTTGAAGCTAACTTAGAAGCGATAAGTAGGGATACCCCATTTGCAGAGTGTGATTGGGAAACATTCCGACTCCATGTTTAGAACATAATTCAATACAGGTAAACAACATGCTTCTTGAAGACTTACAGGTCATTTTGAAAGTGGCAGAATTTCGCAGTATTACTGCAGCAGCCACCAACCTAGACATGCGTACAGCTACCGCAAGCGCTGCCGTCAAACGTGTTGAAGCGGCTCTGGGGGCGGAATTATTTGTAAGAACCACGCGCCACCTAAGGCTCTCTTCAGCAGGCGAACGCTATTTACCTGAGTGTGAACAAGCCTTAAAAATGTTGGAGCAAGCGAAACTCAACATGAGAGAAGAGCTTGGTATTGTTGACGGTGAAATTCGCATCGCGCTTTCTTCTGATCTAGGGCGAAACCTAATCACACCTTGGCTTGATGAGTTTTTACTGGAATATCCTAACGCCGCACTACGTACTAGCATCAGCGATAGCAATATCGATTTTTACCGTGATTCTGTTGATATGGCGTTGCGTTATGGCTCCCCGACTGATACCAACATGTATGGCTTTAAAATCTGCGATGTGCCCAGAATATTATGTGCGGCTCCTGAATATTTGGCTGAAATGGGAACACCAAAACACCCGAGTGACTTAACTCAACACAATGGTTTGCTCTACCAACTTCATGACATATTGCAAGACGAGTGGATATTCAACGATGGCACTCAAGATCATAAAGTGAAACTAAAAGGGAACCGCGCTTCGAACGACGCTGACCTTGTAAGACGTTGGTGTATCGCGGGTAAAGGAGTGGCAATTAAATCTTGCCTAGACATGTCACGTCATCTGCTTTCAGGCGAAGTGATTAAAGTCATGCCTGAATTTAAACCAACACCCACAGAGCTGTGGTTAGTATGCCCAAGTCGTCAATCCATCACCCCGACGGTTCGCTTATTAAGAGATCTATTCCGCAATAAAACTGCGGAGATCCTTTCGCAACTTAGTGAGCAAGGCATTATAGAAAGCAAAATATCATAGGATCTAATGCAGCTTAGAGATAAGAAGTAGAGATACAAAAAAGGCGTTGGCGAACTTCAATTCGCTAACGCCTTTCATTATTTGAACATCATATGGGTATGATGAACATACTGACTTTATTGCAAGTACTTGGTTTAATAACCTTAATACAAGAGTTTAGTTTGACTCGTCTTCAACAACGTCACAACCTGCACAGCACTGAAGAGCAATTTCATGTTCGAAGGTGATGGTGTCTTCGCCTTCTTCCAGTAGCTCTGCGATTTCATCCGCGACTTCTTTCTCATCATCCGCTTCAATTTCGCTTGCTAGTTCTTCTTCTGAATAACCGAAGAAGTTAAGCAATAGGTACTCACGAGCTTCCTCTTTAGTACATACCACATTTGCTGAAAGATCAGGTGTAATCTCACCTTGCGCAAGCGTCGCTGTCAGTTGAGCTATAGCATCCTCTTTCATCGCAGGCGTTAACCAACCAAGATCAGTACTTACCGTCGTTTTTTTACAGTCGAAGCAAGGCAGTTGATGAAAATAGTATTGAAAGGTAGTCATAAGTAATTTCTTCTTTAAATGTTGTATAGCGAGATTATGCGCGTTTTGTAGCAAAATACTATCTCAATCACAGCGTAAGGCTTATTCGATCTGAATATTTTTACCAAGTACAGAGCACCATGATGACTACTGATAACTTTAAGGCCTCGCTCACTAGGGACATCATCTCATTACGACGAAGTTTGCGAAGCCTTGTTTGCTCCACCCGACTTAGCTTTATAATTGTGTAACCAGCAACAAAACAACCCGATGCACAGACCCCAAAATGCACTGCCGATCCCCAGTAAATTGGTGCCAGAAGCAGTGAATAAGAAAGTAAGCAGTGCGGGTTCTCTGTAATGACTGTCTGCCATTGATACCGCAAGGCAATTCATCAAGGTCGGCATCACCGCTAAACCAGCAACCGCAATGACAATCTCGGAGGGTACGGCGCTAAACAGCGACACAAATGACATCCCCATCACGCCAGCTAACAAGTAAAACCCGCCCATACAGATCCCCGCCATATAACGTGTCTTTGGATTACGATCCGCATTCGGACCCATGCAAATAGCGCCCGTAATCGCTGCAAGGTTATACGCAAAACCGCCAAATGGTGCGAAGATCAAACCTGTCACCCCGGTGGTGGTAATGATCTTCGATGAATCGACTTGGTATCCGTTCGCTTTTAGAACCGCAAATCCCGGTAAGTTCTGTGAAGCCATCGTCACTATAAACAATGGGATACCAACACTGAACAACGAAAAGAACTCAAAATCGGGCGTGATGAACACTGGGGTCGTTAATCCCATAGTCACCTGACTAACATCGAGTTTGCCAAAACCCACACACATGACCAGTGCGATGATGAAAATGCTTGGGATCAGTAAATTTCCTAACCGCGCTTTCGCCAGAATAAATACAGCGAGCATAACCGCTACGACTTGTGCCTCTTCCATTAACGACGTGAATAAACCCAAGCCGAATTGCAATAGAATCCCTGCGAGCATCGCAGAGGCAATCGATGTTGGGATCTGTTTTAGGACTTTCTCAAATATCCCCGCTAATCCAACTAACGTGATCAACATCGAACTGAACAAAAATACGGCCACTGCCTGATTCATAGTCAGCCCTTCAAGAGACGTGATTAACAACGCAGCTCCAGGCGTCGACCACGCTGTAACCACAGGTTTCTTGTAGTGAAGCGAGAGCAGTATTGTGGTCATCCCCATGCCAATTCCCAACGCCCAAAACCATGACGCCACTTGTTCTTCGGTTGCTCCAGCACTCATTGCCGCTTGGAAAATAATCGCCGCGGCGCTCGCATAACCAATGAAAACAGCGATAAAGCCGGTACTGACGTGAGAAAATTTTAGCTTAGTCATGTTAATTTATTCCTGCGTGCGTTATAACGTCCATAGACTAAACTTAGCACTCGTGCGCTATAACGCACAACTAATTTTTGAAAAACTTGTAGAGAAAATATGCAAACAGAAATTAAAGTCGGCGTTAACTTGAAACGCCATCGCCAAGAAAAAGGCTGGAGCTTAGACAAAACAGCGAAAGCAACAGGCGTGAGTAAAGCAATGTTAGGACAAATTGAACGTGGAGAATCAAGCCCGACAGTCGCTAAGCTCTGGCAGATAGCTTCTGGGTTCGAGGTGTCACTTTCGAGCTTTATCGCGGCTAGCCCAAACAGTGAACTGACGAGTTTATTCAGAGATGCAAACGAACTAAGGCATGAGGAATACAACATTGGTTTTTTCGTCAGTTTGTTGTTTCCTTTTGAGGAAGCACTAGGGTTTGAAATATTCGAACTCACCCTAGCACCCGATTACCAGCATGAATCTGCCCCACATAACGCAGGTGTCACTGAGCACATCTTATGTATTTCGGGAGAGATGGAAGTGATGTTTAATGGTGAGTGGCATACGTTACGAGCAGGGCAAGCCGTTCGCTTCAATGCTAACCAAAACCATGGCTACAAAAATATCGGTGAAGGAAATGCCGTATTTCATAATGTGATTCACTACCCAGATAACAAGCAATAGTGCCGGATTTGGTGATAACGGCTATAGCCGGATGTTTAGCGCTAACGGATGTCCATCGCTAACGAAAGAGCAGGCATCCCACTGGCTAGTATTCACTGAGAACGACTATACGTTGACGACCATGCTGCCATCTTCTGCTTGGTAACGTGCCCATAGTTGAGAAAGGTTTTCTTTATTAAGCTGTATCTCTTTTTCTTTCAGAAACGCTTCGTTGTGCAGCTTCGAATACGAGCGCTCAGCAAGGTCACAGCTAAATGTAACGATGGTTTTCCCTTTCCCCATTCTAGCCGCAGCGTATAGCGCTCCCGCTACGTTCAACGACGAGCTGCTTCCTAGAAGAATACCGTCATGTTCCGCAACAAGGCGGGATATCGTCACCAAATCCTGATCTGGCAGCGTGATTGCACGATTGATTTTTGCCTGCCTGAAATTTTCAACCGTTCGCATGATCCCTATGCCTTCCGTGAACGAACTTCCCGTTGATTGATAGTGTCCATTACGCAAAAACGAATAAATGCCGGACCCATTTGGGTCAACTAACCAAGTTTCGAGGTTGGGTTGCTGCTCAGATAGATAGTGTGAGTTTCCGGCAATGGTTCCACCAGTCCCTACCACAGAAACTAGAGCATCAATATTCCCTTGGGTTTGCTGCCATATTTCCGGTCCAGTATTTAAATAGTGCGCTCGATAATTACTGAGATTTTCGAACTGATCTGCCCACCAATAATTTTCATTTTCGACACCGATCCGCTTGGCCGTGTGGTAAAAGTGTTCAGGATTTGCAAAAGGACAAGGGTCGACCAATAACAGTTCAGCATTATAAAGCGAGATCATGCGCTCTTTCTCTTGTGCCTGCCCTTTGGGCATCACCACCAACATTTTGTAACCAAGGGATTTAGCCACCAGAGCAAGGCCGATCCCCGTATTTCCTGCGGTACCTTCAACGATTGTCATTCCCGGCTTAAGCTTTCCGGCTTCTACTGCATCCATAACCAACTGAAGTGCCGCTCTATCTTTAATCGAACCACCCGGGTTCTGGTGTTCGCACTTAATAAGAATCTCACAACCTGATATCTCTGAAAGGCTGTTGATTCTAACAAGATCGGTATCGCCGATGAGTTCACTGAGATTGTTTGCAATGTGGGCAAATGACATCGCGACTCCATTTATTTGTTGAGGATGAGTTTGTTGATCGATTGATCTGTCGATGATCATAAGCGTAGCTCTGAGGTCTGCTTAGTCAAGGAGTGGCGGAATTGAAAATACTCTCATTTTCCAAATAACAATTATAATTAGGAGTGATCGAATAGACTGAGGGTACAAAAATGTTTCTAAAAGAGAAAAAGAGCGGTGACCTCGTAGATGTAACTGAAATGACCAAATTAACCAACTTATTTCAGGACAGTATCGAAGGTCGGTTTCAAGCTGGCGAAGAACAGCAAGACCCTGAGATGTTTAAAAAGTCCGAACTGGTGTTTATGTCAGGTGAAGAGTTACCTCGATGCTGGACAGATCCAAACTACCGCTCAGAGGTTAAATAACCTTAACTCTTCCTGAGTACCAAGTGAGTTGTAATTGAAACTCTGTTCTAAAAGTGTTTGACGATGGCCTTGTGGGCTATGTAAGGGCATAGTTAATTTGGCCCCCTGTTAAAGCGTTAAGACGCATCTTTACTAGACACAAAAAAGCGAGCCACTTAGGCTCGCTTTTGATTGTCTTTTTCTTGCTTAGACTTCAGTTCAGATTACAGAAGCTCTACCGACTGTTGAGCAATCACGAACTCTTCGTTAGTTGGGATAACCATTGCTACAGCGTCTAGCATTTCTGATTTAGCGATGATGCCTTCAGCGCCAAAACGAGCGGCTTCATTGCCTGCTACGTCTTCAACAAAACCAAGAATCTTAAGGTTGTTTAGGATTTCACGACGAATTGGTAGAGAGTTCTCACCGATACCACCAGTGAAGATGATGCCGTCTAAAGAATCTAGCGTTGCAAGGTAAGAAGCAACGTATTTAGCTACGCGGTAAGTAAACACCTCAAAAGCAAGCTTAGCGCCTTCATGGCCCTCTTCCATTGCTTCTAAGATGCCACGAGCATCGCTCGTAAGACCAGACACGCCAAGGAAGCCAGACTCCTTGTTTAGAGAGTTAAATACTTGCTCTTGTGACCAACCTTTCTTAAGTAGGTATTCGATAATACCTGGGTCTAAGTCACCACAACGTGTGCCCATCATAAGGCCAGAAAGCGGTGTGAAGCCCATTGAAGTATCAACACTGTTACCGTCTTTGATAGCACATACAGATGCGCCGTTACCTAGGTGAACAGAGATGAAGCTCGATTCTTCTACTGGCTTGTTGACCATTTTCGCAGCTTCACGGCTAACGAAGTAGTGGCTAGTACCGTGGAAACCGTAACGACGAACACCGAAGTCTGTGTATAGCTCTTTTGCGATGGCACCTGTAAATGCACGTTGTGGCATTGTTTGGTGGAAAGCAGTATCAAACACAGCGAACTGAGGTAGAGAAGGGAAAGCTTCAATCGCAGCACGAATACCGATAGCACCTGCAGGGTTATGAAGCGGAGCTAAGTCAGATAGGCTTTCAATCTCATTCGTTACTTCTTCAGTAATACGAACAGTCTGAGTGAACTTCTCACCACCGTGAACGATACGGTGACCGATTGCCACGATATCAGCAGTGAAGCCTAAGTCTTCCATCAGGCCAACCAATTTGCCAATGGCAATTTTGTGGTGGTTACCCTCGCCTTGAATAGCAATTTCTGTTTTCTGACCTTGATGCTTCCAGCTCATGCGAGCATCTTCAAGACCAAAACACTCCCCTAAGCCACTTAATACTGCGTCACCAGAAACAGAATCGATGACAGCAAATTTAAGGGAAGAACTACCCGAGTTAATAACCAGAACAAACGAATTAGACATTGGATATGGATCCTGTTTCAGTACGAATTTAGTGAAGTTTTCGCTTCAATTTTAGTTAAGTCTATTATTCAATAATTTTTGAATCTTTCAACTTTTGTTTTGCAAAAACCACCAAATGAACACAATTAAGTTGATCTTAGTCATCAATTTATTTCTTTCGAGAACAAAAATTAAAAAATAGTTGAATTAGATGACGTAAATGCAGTTATGAAACTGATAGATTCATACAAACCACATTGAGAGCAAAGTCATCTTGGATTGAAATCTTATCCAAGAGACCAATTCATAAATTGAGCCCATAAAGCCAAAAAACAAGCTAGCGTTCTACGCTGCGACTTAAAAAATACAGCACGGCACTTAAATATAGAGCTGTTGGTTGCCAATACCCGCTAATAGACTTTAAGGCGTTTAACTTCGCCTCAGTACTATAAATAGATCACTTATTTGGTTCGAAAGGTTGAGCAGCTCTTACTTCAAATTCCATTTTCATTTTTCATTATAGCTGTGCATTTCTTTTGCTAGACATCGCTCGACTCCCATACCTCCAGATTAGACACGCTAAACGGCGCTTTACGCACATGTCACTGTGGCAGCCTTATGATGCGAGGCACTATCTTAAACAGGGCTTAGAACGTGCTACAGGCGTGAAGAATAAAATAGCAGGCACAAAAAAGCCGAGCATAATGCTCGGCTTTTAAATTCACTGTTTAAGCTATTCGTCTATAAGCACTTGGCTTGTAAACTTCAACTTAAACTAAAGGTTGATTAACCTTCGCTGCGCTCTGGACGACGACCGCGGTTGCCGCCATTGCCAGCTGCTGCGTTGCCATGGCCACGTTCGCCACGGTGGTTACCACGGTGATCACCACCACGGTTACGGTCAAAGCGACGTTCGCCATCACGACCACTAGCAGAGTTACCATCACGTGCGCCGTCACGGTTGCCACGGTAG
>NZ_JACJFF010000480.1:0-217 GCF_014164465.1 Vibrio sp. SG41-7
TCCTTACAATCTGAAGCTTAGAGGCTTTTCCTGGAAGCATGGCATCAATGACTTCACTACCGTAGTAGCTCGACATCGTATCTCAGCGTTAAGAAAGTCCGGATTTACCTAAACTTTCCGCCTACGTACTTGAACCTGGACAACCGTCGCCAGGCCCACCTAGCCTTCTCCGTCCCCCCATCGCAATTGTAAGAAGTACGGGAATATTAACCCGTTT
>NZ_JACJFF010000481.1:0-214 GCF_014164465.1 Vibrio sp. SG41-7
TTTTGTGACTCAACGAATACTGACTTCAAAACTAATATTTACCGAAGTAAACATGTAATTCTAAAGCTATTACCATTCCAACAGAATGGTAATGAATTGACTGTGCCAAAATTAAGTAAACTTAACTTTGTATTGGTCACTCAGTTCATTGAAATCAAGTTTGTTACCGAAGTAACTGTTACTACCTAAGTAATAACGTTTTGATATTCATCAA
>NZ_JACJFF010000482.1:0-212 GCF_014164465.1 Vibrio sp. SG41-7
CGATATAACTATAAAGATTTGCTGCGGTCGTGGCGGAATTGGTAGACGCACCAGATTTAGGTTCTGGCGCCGAGAGGTGTGAGAGTTCAAGTCTCTCCGACCGCACCATTATTTAGATATCTTAATTGATATCCTGTTGGGCTATCGCCAAGCGGTAAGGCACTGGCTTTTGATGCCAGCATTCCCTGGTTCGAATCCAGGTAGCCCAGCCA
>NZ_JACJFF010000483.1:0-210 GCF_014164465.1 Vibrio sp. SG41-7
TTAGGCTTACTTTGTGAAGAGTAAGACACACCCTGGAGGGGTTCCCGAGTGGCCAAAGGGAGCAGACTGTAAATCTGCCGGCACTGCCTTCGATGGTTCGAATCCGTCTCCCTCCACCATATTCTTCTTACCTCTTTCGAGAGTTAAGAGAACAACCTAGTTGATGGGCTTATGGGAAAACATCAATTTAGGCTTACTTTGTGAAGAGTA
>NZ_JACJFF010000484.1:0-210 GCF_014164465.1 Vibrio sp. SG41-7
TCTGAGTGGACTCGAACCACCGACCTCCCGCTTATCAGGCGAGCGCTCTAACCAGCTGAGCTACAGACCCAATATCGTCTCTTTTACTTTCTAAACCTAATCAATCTGTGTGGACACTCATCGTGGTATCTTCGTATAAGGAGGTGATCCAGCCCCAGGTTCCCCTAGGGCTACCTTGTTACGACTTCACCCCAGTCATGAACCACAAAG
>NZ_JACJFF010000485.1:0-210 GCF_014164465.1 Vibrio sp. SG41-7
TTTAACAATTTGGAAAGCTGACTGATTGATTACTTACGAGTAATTCAATCAAATTTAAAAGTTCTCAATGTTTATCTTTCATTAGATAAACACAACAAACACATTCAAGTGTCTTGTATTCGAATGATCAGAAATGATTGTTCATTTTTTGATTCTACTTTTTATTAAAAAGTGGAAACAAAAAGTAAATTGAGTCCGGCAAACAGTCAT
>NZ_JACJFF010000486.1:0-209 GCF_014164465.1 Vibrio sp. SG41-7
AGAAAGAACTGCTGTACGATTGAGTTTCTTTTTTTTAAGGATTTTTCCATGTGATGTCATATGTACAGCATGGAAAATGTTCTTGGCTATATCTAATCCGATCGTTATAGTTTTCATATGGACCTACCCTCAGTTAGATGATTGTGTTTAATATTCATCTTGGCGCATTGCGACGCCGTTTAGAAGGGTGGGTCCATTTCATTATTCCC
>NZ_JACJFF010000487.1:0-208 GCF_014164465.1 Vibrio sp. SG41-7
TTCCCCATGTGAGAGTAGGACATCGCCAGGCTTTAATTTCGACTTTGTCTATTTAATAGACAAGTCACCATAGAGTTCTAAGTTTTCTTAGAGTTTTATGTTGACTTTCAAAGTGGAAAGCGTATTATACGCGTCCTGCTTAAGTGCTAAGGCACTGAAAGCGTTCTCTTTTTAGAGAACACGCTCTTTAACAATTTAAACCTATCAA
>NZ_JACJFF010000488.1:0-206 GCF_014164465.1 Vibrio sp. SG41-7
GTTATTTTTAAAGAAGACGAGCAGCGAATTTACGCCGGGGATTCGGCGTTGAATATGGCTTGTTGTCGTCGCTTTGTGCAGAACCTATTTAGAAAATCAGAGGGTAACTTGTCTGTACCAAGAAAGATGAACCAAGCCGCATGGAATAAAGATTACAGGGAAAAAGTTCTTTTTACATCAGATTAACAAAGTATATTCGCGCCCTT
>NZ_JACJFF010000489.1:0-206 GCF_014164465.1 Vibrio sp. SG41-7
TTAAGTTTACTTAATTTTGGCACAGTCAATTCATTACCATTCTGTTGGAATGGTAATAGCTTTAGAATTACATGTTTACTTCGGTAAATATTAGTTTTGAAGTCAGTATTCGTTGAGTCACAAAATCTTAAATTGAAGAGTTTGATCATGGCTCAGATTGAACGCTGGCGGCAGGCCTAACACATGCAAGTCGAGCGGAAACGACA
>NZ_JACJFF010000048.1:0-38080 GCF_014164465.1 Vibrio sp. SG41-7
TGAAGCGCAATGTCTAATGAACTGCATACCTCTTTGATAGACATGTTGCGTTGCAGCCCCATCCAAATAACTAACCAGACAGCTTGCTGAGCGGGAAGCCGACGTCGTCTTATGCTCGCTTTATTTGTTTCAAGAAGAGCTTGTTCTATCCACTCAATCTGAATGGCGTCGACGACAGATTCATAATTGTCGGCATCTTCAATGGTCTCGTGTGCCATGGCTAATTCTTGTTCAAGCATAAAAAATCCCCATCAACGTTGTTGATGGGGATTATCTGCTAACTGCAAGATCGTTCAAGTCTTCTTAAACGATCGGCATTAGTCCTCTGTGATGGGCTTTACTGTATCTCAGCATTGGTACATCAATATTGGTATCTCCGCCTGAAAAGCAATCGCAACTCGATATAACCAATGAAAACACAAGCAAAGCTACCGTTACTACGCAATGAGCTTTACACTTAACCAGCGTCTCAATAGGTGAAAATATGGAACTCATTCTCTCTCTGCTGCAACAAACCTGTGTCTACTTAGTGATTGCTTACATGCTCAGCAAGACTCCACTGATTCTTCCTTTGTTGAGCATCTCTTCACGCTTAAGTCATAAGATAAGCTGCTACGTTCTGTTTTCCCTGTTCTGTATTATGGGCACCTATTTTGGACTGCAGATTAATGACGCGATCGCCAACACTCGTGCGATGGGTGCCGTTATGGGTGGCCTGTTTGGTGGTCCGGTTGTCGGCTTTGCGGTCGGTTTTACTGGCGGAATCCATCGTTACTCTTTGGGTGGATTCACCGATCTAGCTTGCGCGATTTCAACAACAGCAGAAGGCTTGATTGGCGGCCTATTACACGTTTACCTAGTGAGAAAGAACAAAGCCAGCCAGCTGTTTAATCCATTGGTGGTTTTCTCGGTAACCCTGTTTGCAGAGATTATTCAGATGCTAATTCTGTTAGCGGTCGCGAAACCATTCGAGCAGTCCTATGCTCTGGTTTCTGATATTGCCGCACCAATGATCATTGCTAACTCGGTCGGTGCGGCGCTGTTCATGAGCATCATCCAAGATCGGAAAACCATCTTCGAGAAGTATTCGGCAACTTTCTCACGCCGCGCATTAACCATCGCCGAGCGTTCAGTGGGTATTTTGCATGGAGGATTCAATTCGGATAACGCGCAAAAAATAGTGCGGATCATTTACGAAGAGACCAACGTTGGTGCGGTGGCGATCACCGACCGAGAAAAAATTCTCGCGTTCGTCGGCATTGGAGATGAACACCATATTCCAAATACTCCGATTTCATCGCAAAGCACGCTCACTTCGATGGAACAGAACGACATCATCTACCTTGATGGCAAAGAAAACCCATACCAATGCTCCTTGTCGCAGGATTGTAAATTGGGCTCGGCTCTGATTATTCCACTCCGCGCGGGTAACGAAGTGGTCGGTACCATCAAACTGTATGAGCCAAAACTAAAACTTTTCTCGACCATCAACATGTCGATGGGTGAAGGTATCGCTCAGCTATTGTCGAGCCAGATCCTGTTTAGTAACTACCAACAGCAACAAACACTGCTCACCCAAGCGGAAATCAAACTGCTGCATGCACAGGTGAACCCACACTTCTTGTTTAATGCACTTAACACCATCAGTGCCGTTACACGTCGTGACCCTGATAAAGCACGTGAGCTCATTCAACATCTGTCTCACTTCTTTAGAAGTAATCTGAAGCAGAACATCAATACCGTGAAACTCAAAGACGAACTGGCGCACGTCAATGCGTACCTAACTATTGAAAAAGCACGTTTTACTGACCGATTAGAAGTTGAATGGGATATCGACCCACAACTGTATGAGTCGCAACTGCCAAGCTTTACCCTACAACCGCTAGTAGAAAATGCCATCAAACATGGGATTTCTAACATGCTGGAAGGCGGCAAAGTGAAGATCTATAGCGAGGCTTTCAAGGGTGGGGTTAAGTTGACCGTTGAAGACAACGCGGGCAATTATCAAAAGCCATCGAAAGATCATGTTGGACTAGGCATGGAAATTGTTGATAAACGACTCACTAATTTCTTTGGACAAGATTCAGCACTAAAAATAGAATCTCAACCACAGCAATTTACTCGAATGAGCTTTATCATACCTATACTAAAATAATGGTATTTTCGGAGACAAATAGCTCCGAGTTGAAACATTTAGAAGCAGATATTTAAAAGATAAGCGTGAACCAAGCAGGGATAGAACCAAGATGAAGATTGTAGGATGTTAAAGGCATTAGTTGTCGATGATGAGCTTTTTGCTCGCGAAGAGCTGATTGAACTGCTGACCGAAACCGGAGAAGTAGAAATTATTGGCCAAGCGAGTAACGCGATCGAAGGACTGAAACAGATCAATCTACTCAAGCCTGATGTGGTGTATTTGGATATCCAAATGCCGCAGGTTACCGGGATTGAACTGTTAAGCATGCTCGACCCAGACACCATGCCTTACGTGGTATTCGTCACCGCCTACGACCAATATGCGATTCAAGCTTTTGAAGATAACGCTTTTGACTACCTACTCAAGCCGGTTGAACCTTGTCGATTAAACAAGAGTGTTTGTCGTCTGAATAAGGTCATCAAGCAGAACCACAAAGCGCCGGAACAAGACATCTCTGCCATTGCTCCTTGCCGTTTAGAGCAGATCCCATGTATCGGCCATAACCGCATTGTGATCATGGCAAGCCAAAAGGTCGAGTGCGCTTATTCGGATATCAGTGGTGTGCATGTTCGTAGCTCCTCACAAACGGCGACCTCACAGTTAACGCTAAAGATCTTGGAAGAAAAAACCGATTTGATCCGTTGTCATCGACAGTATTTAATCAACATAAAATCGATCCAAGAGATCAAACTGTTGGAAAATGGATTAGCGGAGATCATCACGCTGACTGGCTTTGAAGTACCTGTCAGTCGTCGTTATTTAAAGACTTTAAAAGAGCAACTCGGTCTCCAGTAACCCGTTAGAAATTCGACGCCTTGTTCCAAAGCATGATCAAAAAAGCCAACGCATCAACGTTGGCTTCCTGCTGTTTACAAATCAATAGTGTTTGCGAATCGATAGAGTTACGAATCAATCTTGTCACAAATCAATAGCGATTAGTCGACTTGCTTAATCTGCAGCTCTTTCGGCACTTCGAAGAACATGTTCTCTTCACGACCTTGAATCTCTTCTACCTCGGTAGCACCCAGCTCACGAATACGATCTAAGATTTGGTTTACCAACTCTTCAGGAGCAGAAGCACCGGCTGTTACACCGATTTTCTTTTTGCCTTCAACCCATTCAGTTTGAATGTCTTCAGGGCAGTCGGTTAGATAACCTGGCGTGCCTAGCTTCTCAGCCAGCTCTTTTAAACGAGTTGAGTTCGATGAGTTCTTAGAACCAACAACTATCACGACATCAACATCACCGGCCATCTCACGAATTGCGTCTTGACGGTTTTGAGTCGCGTAGCAGATGTCGTCTTTACGTGGGCCTTGGATCTCAGGGAACACTCGACGCAGCTCTTCAATCACATCCGCCGTTTCATCAACTGACAAAGTAGTTTGGCTAACATAATGTAGGTTACTTGGATCATTCACCACTAGGTTCTGTACATCCTCTGGTTTCTCAACCAAGTACATACCACCAGTTTGGCTAGCGTACTGACCCATGGTGCCTTCAACCTCAGGGTGACCCGCGTGACCAATCAGAACCACTTCCATATGCTTGCGGCTCGCACGAGCAACTTCCATATGGACTTTGGTTACCAAAGGACACGTTGCATCAAATACGGTGAGTTCGCGCTCTTTCGCTTCTTTACGAACAGCTTGAGAAACACCGTGAGCAGAGAAGATCACGATGTTATCGTCTGGCACTTCACTTAACTCTTCGACAAAAATAGCACCACGTTGCTTTAGCCCTTCAACAACAAAGCGGTTGTGTACCACTTCATGACGAACATAGATTGGTGGCTGGTACATTTCGAGTGCACGTTCAACAATACTGATCGCACGATCGACACCGGCACAAAAGCCACGAGGGTTAGCTAACATTATTTTCATTTCATTGCTCATCATTTACCGCGGTACTAAGGTTGTTTCTATAGAGTTCGCTGTCAGCGAAGATCGCATTCTACAGTGAAGCGCCTAGACAGTGAAGCTCTGGGTTACATCACAGCTGTAAGGCGATGTTATTCAACCGTCAAGATAGCGATTCTAACGTTAAGATAACTATTCTAACGTTAAGATAGCTATTCTAACGCTAAGATAGTTAGTTCACCGCTAAAATAGTTAGTCCACCGCTAAGATGTTAACGTCAAACGTAACGTCTTGGCCTGCTAATGGATGATTAAAATCAACCGTCACTGAATCACCCGCGATCTCAGTGATAATACCTGGAATTTCCATACCATCAGGACCAGAGAAAGCCATAATAGTGCCAACTTCGACTTCAGAATCGCCAACAAATTTAGCACGATCCATATGATGAATGTGATCTGGATTTGGCATACCAAACGCGTCTTGCGCCTTCAATTCGATAGACTTTTCAGTCCCCGTTTCAAGACCAATCAAGCACTGTTCAAAGTTCTCACTTAGGCTGCCATCACCCATAACGAACTTCGCAGGCTTACCCATATTTTCGGTGCTATCGGCAACTGAACCATCCTTCATTTTAATCGTAAAATGTAGAGTTACTGCTGAATCATTTTTAATTGCTGCCACGTTACTTTCCTTAGATTTCTTTATTATTTGAGGATGCGCTGTGCTTTGCTTCCTTGTTGACTGAAGCATAAAAAAAAGCGCCGCCGGAATCAACCGACAGCGCTTAGGGCTATTCTATTCTGTGAGTCATAGACTGACTTTAGAGCAATCTAATTCAAAGCGATTTAGTTAATACTCATTAATACCTGAGTCGCCTATTTGCTTTCATCTTTCTTACGGAAGCCATCTAGGATGATCATCGCAGCACCGATACAGATCCCCATATCCGCTAAGTTAAACGCAGGCCAATGGTAAGTACCCCAGTAGAAATCTAAGTAATCGACAACAAAGCCGTGTACTACTCGGTCAAATACGTTACCAACAGCGCCACCAATGATGATCGCATAAGCAATGTTATTCCACTTCTCTGCCGCAGGTAGTTTACTCATCCAGTATGTCAGCATGCCCGTTACCGCAAAGGCGATACCAGTAAATAACCAACGCTGCCAGCCACTCTGATCGCTCAAAAAGCTAAATGCTGCACCATAGTTATGGACATACAAAAAGTTAAAGAATGGCAACACCTCAATACGGTTTGCCCAGCCATAACCCATATTGTCCATGACGAACAGTTTGATGCCAATATCTGCAAGGAAGACCAACAGAGCCAGCCATAACCAACGCACACCAGATTGTTTTAACGAAACTTCACTCATTTCTATTCCTAGTATTTACGAAGCCAGTACCCATTTAATCTTCCTGTTTAAGGGATGATGAGCACTCAACTCGGTTAAACACATTTCCTATAATTAAAAATAACCCCAGTTGATACTGGGGCTATGATTTTTACAAAAAGTTCAGTCTTTCTCTGAGTCGTTATACGTATTTACGCACTTCGCCTTCACCGTCGATGTTCGACACACAACGACCACAAATTTTCTCGTGACCTTCGATTGTGCCTACATCTGGAGTGTGGTGCCAGCAACGGTCACACTTCTCAGCTTCAGTTGCTGCAACTTCAACGTATAAACCTGCAACGTCTGTCGCTTGAGCTGTATCAGACTTGTCGCTAAGCGGCTTAACAACAGCAGCAGAGGTGATAAGTACGAAACGTAGCTCATCTTCTAGCTTGTTGATTTTAGCAGCCAGTGCGTCGTCAGCGTATAGAGTCACTTCAGCCTGCAATGCACCACCGATCGTTTTCTCTTTACGAGCATCTTCAAGAAGCTTGTTCACTGCGCCACGAACTGACTGGATTTCAGTCCAGAATTCGTTGCTTAGCTCTTCGTCGTCAGCAAGACCAAATAGGCCTTCGAACCACTCGCCAGTGAATACAAACGTGTCGCGCTCGCCAGGCATTTCGTTCCAGATTTCATCTGCAGTGAACGACATGATAGGCGCCATCCAACGAACTAGAGCTTCTACGATGTAGTAAAGCGCCGTTTGACAGCTACGTTGAGCATGGCTGCCCTGTTTCGCTGTGTACTGACGGTCTTTAATTACGTCTAGGTAGAAAGAACCCATTTCGATAGAACAGAACTGCATTAGACGCTGAGTCACACCGTGAGTGTTGTACTCACCGTATGCTTTAACAATCTCTTCTTGTGCAGCTTGAGCACGGCCAACAGCCCAGCGATCAAGTGCGACCATTTCTTCAGCAGGTACTAAGTCAGTTTCAGGGTTGAAACCGTTCAAGTTCGCTAGGAAGAAACGAGCCGTGTTACGAATACGACGGTATGCATCAGCAGAACGCTTAAGGATCTCGTCAGAAACCGCAACTTCGTTAGTGTAATCCGTAGAAGCAACCCATAGACGTAGGATATCTGCGCCTAGCTTGTTGGTTACATCTTTAGGAGCAACAACGTTACCGATAGATTTAGACATCTTACGGCCGTTACCATCAACCACGAAACCGTGCGTTAGCACTTGCTTGTATGGTGCTTCGTCTTTCATCGCGATAGATGAAATCAAAGATGACTGGAACCAGCCACGGTGTTGGTCAGAACCTTCAAGGTACAGATCAGCACTGTGCGTTCTTTCTTCATTCGGGAAGTTGTACTCTTCACGAGAATCCACAACAGAGAAGTGCGTTACACCTGAGTCGAACCATACGTCTAACGTATCAAGTACTTTCTCGTACTTGTCAGCGTCTTCAGCACCCATAAGTTCAGCAGCATCTACATCCCACCAAGCTTGAATGCCTTTTTCTTCCACAAGCTTCGCTACTTTTTCAATAAGAGCTGGGCTATCTGGGTGAAGTTCTGATGTTTCTTTATGAACGAACAGAGCAATTGGCACACCCCAAGTACGTTGACGAGAGATACACCACTCAGGGCGACCTTCGATCATACCTTCGATACGGCTTTGACCCCATTCTGGCATCCATTCAACACTCTTCGTTGACTCTAGTGCTTTTGCACGTAGGCCAGCTTGATCCATAGAGATGAACCACTGCGGTGTTGCACGGAAGATGATTGGAGTTTTATGTCTCCAACAGTGTGGGTAGCTGTGCTCGTAAGCGTGGTGATGCAGTAGTGCACCTTTCTCTTTTAGAACTTCTAAAACAGAATCGTTCGCTTTGAATACATGCTGACCAGCAAATAGCTCAGTATCTGGCAGGTAAACGCCGTTTGAGCCTACTGGGTTAGCGATTTCTAGGTCGTACTTCTTACCAACCACGAAATCCTCTTGACCATGACCAGGCGCAGTGTGAACCACACCAGTACCTGAATCCGTTGTAACGTGGTCGCCAAGAACAGCAGGAACAGTAAAATCGTAGAACGGGTGGTTGAACTGAGAAAGCTCAAGATCAGCACCAGTCGCAAAACCAAGGTTATGGAAGTGCTCGATACCTGTACGATCCATTACGTCTTTTGCTAGTTCAGAAGCAACAACGATACGTTGAGCTGGCTGTTCGCCATTCGCTTCAACTTGGATAAGTACGTATTCAAGATCATCACGTAGACATACTGCGCGGTTAGCAGGCAGAGTCCACGGTGTTGTCGTCCAGATAACGATAGATATTTCGCCCTGACCCGCGTGACCTTCCGCTAGAGTAAATTTCTCTAGAAGCGCCGCTTCGTCAGCTGCTGTAAATTTCACATCGATAGATGGAGAAACTTTATCTTTATATTCAACTTCAGCTTCAGCCAAAGCAGAACCACAGTCAGTACACCAGTGAACGGGTTTGAAACCTTTAAGAAGGTGACCTTTGTCTGCGATTTTGCCTAGAGAACGAATGATGTTCGCTTCAGTGCCGAAATCCATAGTGCGGTAAGGTTTATCCCACTCGCCCATGATACCAAGACGTTTGAAGCTCTCTTTCTGACCTTCAACTTGGCCCGCAGCGTACTTACGACACTCTTCGCGGAATTCAGCAGCCGAAATCTTCTGACCAGGCTTACCTTTCTTCTTCTCAACCATTAACTCGATTGGAAGACCGTGACAGTCCCAACCTGGGATGTACGGTGCATCAAAACCAGAAAGGGTCTTAGATTTGATAATAATGTCTTTAAGAATCTTATTCAGCGCGTGGCCAATGTGAATGTCGCCGTTCGCGTATGGAGGGCCATCATGCAGCACGAAAGATTTTTTACCTTTCTTTGCCTTACGGATTTCGCCGTAAAGATCTTCTTTGTACCAACGCTTCAGCATTTCTGGTTCACGATTTGCCAGATTGCCGCGCATTGGGAACCCTGTTTCTGGTAAGTTCAGGGTATCTTTATAATCACTCATCGATTCTTAATTCCGTTATATTGGGCGAAGTTAGACATTATGTTAATCGGTGGAATCATCCGACTAATTCTTTAGCTGAAGCAGCCACACCCTTGCGGCTTCAGCATCCAATTCTATTTGATTCTTTAGTGCGTCGAACGATTCAAATTTTATCTCGTCGCGCAGTTTGTGCAAAAGTCGTACTTCTAACTGTTTACCATATAAATTGGCTTTAAAGTCAAAAAAGTGCACTTCTAATTGCTGCCTTACACCATTAACCGTTGGTCGTTGTCCAATATTAGCAACGCCACCGACAGGAACACCGTCGATATCCAATGCTTCAACAACATACACTCCCGATACAGGAGAAACACAACGTTTTAATGGAATGTTAGCGGTAGGGAAACCGATAGTTCTCCCTAGTTTTCGACCATGAGACACACGACCACTAATACTGTAGTCACGCCCTAACATGGTAGCACTTGCAGCCAAATCATCGACCGCTAGTGCATTCCGTATCTCAGTGCTGCTTACTCGTAATTGATTTAAGCAATAGCTTTGGGTGCTTACCACCTCAAAACCATATTTTTCGCCCGCTTCTTTAAGCATCGCGAAATTACCTGTTCGACCTTTGCCAAAGCAAAAATCGTCACCAACCACCAAGAATTTCACACCAAGCTTATCAACCAAAAGATCCTTAATGAATGCTTCTGCGGATAAGCTTGCAAAATACTGATTGAAATTCACACACAACAACCGACTGATATCTAGCTTACTCAGTTGCACATATTTATCTCGTAAGCGAGTTAAACGTGCTGGCGCTTTACCTCGGGCAAACAGCTCCATAGGCTGTGGTTCAAACGTCATGACAACAGAAGGGAGCCCTAATGCTGCAGCTTGTTTAGAAACCTGACTCAGAACCTCTTGATGTCCTAAATGAACACCATCGAAGTTACCTATGGTTAATACACAGCCATGATGCTGCGCTTTAATATTGTGTATACCTCGGATCAGTTCCATTATGATCAGCTAAAACCTGTTATTTGCATCATTTATTGTGTGAAACCGACGGATTATATACTAATCAGTATTAATCTGTCGCTGCTTTTAAATGTTTTACTCGGATACCTAAAATCAGTACCGAAATAATATAAACAAAGCCACCAAGTCCAATCAAGCCTGTTAATGTCAGCGCTCTCTGGCTAAAGCTCCATTCAAGCCAATGTTGCATATTATCCAACTGCCATAAAATCGCCGCAACCATCACTACGCCTGAGATAATCAATTTG
Organism: Vibrio sp. SG41-7; assembly: GCF_014164465.1. NCBI lineage: Bacteria > Pseudomonadati > Pseudomonadota > Gammaproteobacteria > Vibrionales > Vibrionaceae > Vibrio > Vibrio sp. SG41-7. The sequence goes on from NZ_JACJFF010000048.1 coordinate 9,720, forward strand.
GCACTAAACAACAAAGTTGTCTTAGATAATTGATACACACCAGCAAGATGCAATCCACGATACAACAAGGCCATATTCACAAAGGCAGACAATGCCGTCGCTATCGCCAAGCCAACATAACCATAGAAATACGCAAAAATCGCGTTGAACACCATGTTGGTGACCATGGCGATAATGCCGTACTTCACAGGAGTTTTAGTATCTTGGCGAGAGTAATAGCCCGGAGCTAACACTTTAATCAGCATGAAGTTAAGCAAACCCGATGCGTAAGCAACCAATGACATTGATGCCTGCTGTGCATCATGCGGCGAAAACTCACCACGCATGAAGAGCACCATCAGCATCGGCTTAGCTAAAACTATTAGGCCTAACATCGCAGGAATGCCAAGCAGCAATACCATACGCACACCCCAGTCCATGGTGTGCGCAAACCCTTCACCTTGAGCTTCAACGTGTTTACGAGACAAAGCAGGAAGAATGACAGTCGCAATCGCAATACCGAATAGACCTAGTGGGAATTCAAGCAGTCGGTCTGAATAATACAACCAACTGATCGAACCGGTCGCTAGGAAGCTAGCAATAAAGGTATCAAACAATAAGTTAATTTGGCTGACCGATACACCGAACAGAGCTGGGATCATTAGCGTGCGGATCTTAACCACACCCGGATCTCTCCAGCCCCACTTCGGCTTAACCAGAACACCCGCTTTTATCAAGAAAGGCATTTGGAAAAGAAATTGGACTAAACCACCAAGAAACACACCAATTGCCAAGCCAATTTCAGGCTGTTCTAAATTAGGAGCAAGAAACCAAGCACAAGCAATGATCATTACGTTCAAGAAAACAGGTGTAAATGACGAAACCGCAAATTTACCCATGGTATTGAGGATTGCACCAGATAAGGCAACAAAGGTAATAAACCATAAATAAGGAAAGGTAATCTTGAGCATAAAGCTCGCCAGCTCGAATTTAGGGGCTGCTGGGCCATCATTCAACCAATCGATAAACCAACCTGCACCAAACATCGCAGTGATCACGCCCGAGCCCAAGACTCCGAGAACGGTCACTATAGACACTAAAACCCCGAGCGTACCCGACACTTTAGCAATTAAATCTCGTGTCTTATCTTTATCACCTGCGGCGTGATATTCTGTTAATACAGGAACAAACGCTTGAGAAAACGCACCTTCTGCAAAAAGTCGACGTAAGAAATTAGGAATTTTATTAGCGAAGAAAAATACGTCGGCACTCGCTCCTGCTCCCATCAAATTTGCTACTACTACATCACGTACTAGCCCCAACACACGGGAAACAAAAGTCATTGCACTGACAATCAGGCCTGACTTTAATAGTCGTTTACTCACAGAAACCTCTGACACTGGTTGATTACTTTCAAGCAAGGATAAATACTATCCTGTCCTTAGAAGCATAATTATTAGCATTGGTCTAAAAATGCTGTTAGAATCCCCGCCATCTTAACCGCGATGACCTTTCCATACCAAAATTTGTTTTGGCTGAGATTGGTTTTTGCACAAATCATTTGACAATTAAGCGCCTATGAGGGATAGTCCTCGCCCTTAAATTGTCACCGAACTAAGTTTTTGGGAGTTAGACCTTGGCAAACAGTAAATCTGCTAAGAAGCGCGCTATCCAAGCTGAGAAACGTCGCCAGCACAATGCTAGCCGTCGTTCTATGATGCGCACTTACATGAAAAAAACTATTGCAGCTATTGAAGCTGGCAATAAAGAAGCTGCAACTGCTGCTCTTGTAGAAGTTACACCTCTTCTAGACCGCATGGCGACTAAAGGCCTTATTCATAAGAATAAAGCTGCACGTCATAAGTCTCGTTTCGCTGCTGCAATCAAAGCTCTTTAATAGAAATTTGATTACAACGCAAAACGAAAAAAACCGGCCTCGGCCGGTTTTTTTATATCTAAATTTTGAGTAACACAGCGATTTTTCTTGCTGAACATTACTTAGCTTACTTAAAAGCACGTGGTTTGCCGGCAGATACCAGCTTACTAAAGGCATATCGCTTACCGATAGACAACTAAGCATATAAAAAACAGACAACTAGAAAATAAACAGACAAGAAAATAGATAAATAGATAAATAGATAGGTTGGTAAATAGATAGGCACTAACATTCGACATGAAATACTGACACTTCCTTGTGTCATTCTATCACTGATAAGAAATCCCCCTCCCACCAGCAATAAGCTACTTGCAGTAAATACCATGCAGTAGGTTAATCATCGCTTTTACTTCTTCACTGCTCAATGTGTAATACACAGTTTGAGCTTCTTTGCGAGTTTCGACCAAACCATCTCTTCTCAACCAAGCAAGATGTTGAGATAAAGCAGACTGACTCAGTTCCAACTTGCCACACAACTCCCCAACTGACAGCTCAGTACCATGTAATAGGCACAAAATCTGTAAGCGACGCTCGTTGGCCATGGCTTTGAGTAGAATCACAGCTTGCGCTGAGTTCTTCTCCATCTCTTTTAAGTTCATAGTTTGGCTCCCTACAACCTTTACACCAACTACGGCTATTAGTATTTCCGGCATATGGTGGCGTTATGATAATCGATATCAATTCATTAACAAACCGCCTCACTCGAACAATTTGCTAAAATCTGCGTCACATACATTTTTTACTGCTGGATGTTGGATCATCCTCTCAGCAAATATGACGTAGTACTCCTCTTTTAATTCTTCAATACCAACCAATAATTGCAGTGATGAATCCTCTTCAACTTCAGACATATAAAGCGTAGGCGCTAAGAAGATAGCGTCATCGTGATAACGAGCAAAAGCCTTCATCAATGCCGCGTCATCAAACTCACCCAAAATATCAGGTTTAAGTCCTTGTCTATCAAACCATTGCAGCACTTTGCGCCCCATCGAGGTTCGACTTCCTGGGATCAAAAGCTTTCTTTGCTCTAATACAGCCGGGAAGCTAACACCTTCAACCTTACCCGAACTGAAAAAACTCATTCCACTCTCACCCAACTTCTTACTAAACAGGCCAGGACTTTGACTCGAATCCACCGGACAGTCAGACAAGATCATATCGAGCTTATGTTGAGACAGTTGCTCAAGTAGCATTTCATGGGTCGATTCAAAGCAGCGTAAATGAATACTGTTATCTGGGGGAATAGTCGACATCAGTATCTTGCTGACAAGCCTTTTAGACAGCGCATCTGCAACACCAACATCAAACAGAATATTGGAGTGCTGGCTGTAATTCACGATATCCAGCATCTCGTAGCTCAGGCCAAACATACGGTCGGAATATTTAAAGACTAGCTGTCCAAGCTCTGTAGGCTCAACACTGCGACCATTGCGCTTGGTCAACTTGCCATCCATACGCTCTTCTAACGCTTTTATCTGACCTGTTACCGTTTGTGGTGTTAGGAATAGAGCTTCTGCTGCTTTAGTAACAGAGCCTTGCTTGCAAACCATCCAGAAGTAATAAAGGTGGTTATAGTTGAGGTGCGACATAGATGTGCCGTAATAAAAGAGTAGATACCCTTTTATATCAAATATGACACCTTCGCTCAACAAACTCGGAAAAACCTAACCAAACTAGTTATTACTGCTTATTTTTTCGAAGTGTCTGATTTCATAATGTAATATTTCAGCAATTATTTTTAATTTTTCTCTAACTTTTAAGATCTATATCACCTATCAAAAACACGAATAAAACCCCACAAAAACAACAAGTTAAACCACCGCCATTTCAAGGCCAAATATTTAAAGGGCAAATCATCACAAAAAAGTCTCACCTAAACCAAAATGTAATATTACTGAAATATTTGTTCTCTAACATCACGCTCAGATTAAACAAACAGACCAAACACAGACTTAAACGGTCCAATGGAGAAAACATTATGAACCAAGCTACTACTGCAGCAGCGCCTATCTCGAGCACAACTCGTTGGCTACGCTGGGCTAACTTGGCATTCATGCTTTACCTACTATTACTTTCAGTTTCAATGGTTGGTACAGGCTTCAAATGGGCAACAGGCGAGCAAGCAAAGGTTCTTTTCGAATTTGCTTCACACCCAGTTGCAGGCTTAATGATTGGTTTAGTGGCAACAGCACTTATTCAATCATCAAGTACAGTTACTTCAATTATCGTTGGCCTTGTGGCAGGTGGTTTACCTGTTGAGCTAGCAATCCCTATGATCATGGGTGCGAACATTGGTACGACAGTAACCAATACGCTAGTTAGTCTTGGTCATGTTCGTTGTAAAGATGAGTTCAAACGTGCATTCGCAAGTGCGACGATTCACGACTTCTTTAACCTATTAGCCGTTGCTATCTTCCTACCACTAGAGATGGCGTTTGGTATTCTAGAGAAGATTTCTCACTGGTTAGTATCACCGATGCTAGCAACAGGTGATATGAGCATGGGTGGTCTTAACTTCATCAAGCCAATCACTAAACCAGTAGTCAGTGCGATTAAAGAGCCACTATCGACATTTGGCGACACTGTTGGCGGTATCATGCTTATCGTTCTAGGTATCGCGACTATCTTCGTAGCTATCACGGTAATGGGTAAACTAATGAAGAGCCTGATGGTGGGTCGTGCTCGTGAGATTCTAAAGAATGCAATTGGTCGTGGTCCTATCCACGGTATCGCTTCTGGTTCTATCGTTACTATCCTTGTTCAGTCTTCTTCAACGACAACAAGCTTGATGGTTCCACTAGTAGGTTCAGGTGTTCTTAAAGTACGTGACGTTTACCCATTCACTCTGGGTGCAAACATCGGTACGTGTATTACCGCTCTATTAGCAGCGACAGCAGTATCTGGTGAGTTCGCAGTATTTGCACTGCAGATTGCTCTAGTACACTTGGTGTTCAACATCATGGCAACGGTATTCATCTTTGGTATTCCGTTCCTACGTGAACTACCAGTAAAAGCCGCTGATATTATTTCTGACATGGCTGTGAAGAATAAATCTGTAGTGGCTGGTTACCTTATTGCGGTATTCCTTGTACTGCCTGGTACCGTGTTAGCACTGACGGCTTAATCGCTAAATAATTAGATAGCTTAACCGCTAACAAGACATATCGCTTATAACAAAGCCCGCAACCTCCTAGGTTGCGGGCTTTTTCTTTTTAAGAGCAGATGAGAGAAGCAAAAAGCAGATACGGGATTCGGGTAAACGAGTAACGAAAAGCCCGTTTTACTCGCATCTATATATCCCCGTCATTCCCTACAGCGAGGAACGAGCGTGATAGGGAATCTATCTAACACACAACACTCAGAAATTCCCTACTCCTTCCTTCGTCAGTCTAGGGAATGACAGGGGCTTTTGATCTTCGTATCTCGCATCTCGTTTACTCGTATCTAGCTACCTTTCGTATCCCGCATCCAAAAAACGCTTACTTACCTTGCTCATTACGCAGATACATAATGGCAACCATGCCAAAGCCGATAAATTGCCATAGATACTGCCCGTCGCTTGCGCCTGTGATGGTTTGAGTGAAAGCCATACAAGCAGTCACAAACAAAGAAGCGAAAGCAGCATAGAGCAACCACGGACGCTCTTTACCCACCATGAACTCACCTGCCAGTACCGAACGAAGAACCAGTAAAAACGGCACACATTGCAAAGCAATCAAAATAGGGAACATAAAATCGAATGTTGGACTCAGTAGAGCATGACCGATTTGGCTCTTATCCCAAGTTCCTACAATATAGCCTTTCCAGCCAGCCCAAGTGTCACCTGAATAAGCGGTATCTGGCGTAATAAAGCCAAGTACAACGCCCATCACTTTATCGACAAAGCCATTTTTGAACCAAAAGACGAATAAGAAGATCTGAATTGGAATGATCTGAAAAGCAAACTTCTTCAACATGTGTGTACCCCAAATAATTAATGATTTGGTTACCAGTATGTGGACGTCGATGTTTTTACGCTTGATGCAAGGCAATCGAGCCTAAGTCCAAACAATAATCAAACATGTTGAGAAGCCTGTTGGCACAAGGAAACCTTGCGGAAGAGCCGTTACTATTAGCGGTAACTCAACGTTTTCACTTCAAAGAGAATTTTGTGGTTTAGGAAAGGTTTGTTTTTTATAAAGATTCAATAAGATCAAACAGTTGGCCATTATACTCTTTTTTTACTTCGGTATAGCGCTGATAGTTGTATTGCGAACCTTCGGGGTTATCCGACAGCTTGTCAGCCACACTAAGTAGATAAAAACTGATTGGGCTCGGTGTACTTTCGGCCGCATAAAAAAGGTAAGGGAAAGCTTGATTGGCATGTTGGTTGATTAACAGTGCAAGACCCAAGGTAAGGTTGGCAATATCACAACGTGGGTTCATCTCGAAGGCTTGCTTTGCCAGTTGCAGTGCATGTTCGCGATCTTCTTGCTCATGACTTTGCAAATAAGCCAAAGATTCCGAATACGACAATAAGGCATTGACCAAATAATTGTCTCTTCCTTGCTGTTGAATCGTATCCAACTGAAGTGCGATCTCTGCAAATGGCTGTCCACCTTTACCTTGGTAGAAAAGCGATATTCCCTCTGAAATAACCTTCCAGTCATCGTAGTTATCAATAGAAGTCACTCGATGACTGACAACACCGTATTCTGAACTCATTGGGGCAATAATGGCTTTAATCTCGAGAATCACATCCCCAATGGCATCGAAGAAATTATCTTGGCTAAAGCTCTTTTCCACTTTCTGACTTTGATTGGGCTGGCGATTGTTTTGTATCAGCACGCTCAGTATATAATCACTGCCCTTTTGCTTGAGCCAACCTTTGAGTTCGACACCATTATTGGCAAGTGATTGCTTGCCCTGTTTCGATAGCTGAGAGAAGTGGTAACCCGATAAATTTCTCGCTGAGTTCAGCCCGTAGAATAGGTAGTTGTACACGCTTTCCGACATCTCATAATCGTCCGCAGAATCGAGCGTAATATCATGGATATAAACGGGAATTACATCACTTTGAGGCGCAGAAATAACAGCTGTGTCATTGGTTGAGACATCAATTTGCCACGCCCAAGTTGCTATTAAGCCAACAGAGAATACTGCGGTTGTAATCAGGGCGATGGTTTTCTTTTTCGAATTAGCAACAAAAGGTTTAGGCTCAGATTCAGGTAGAGAGGCGTCATCAACGGAAGTTGGTTCGACACTCGGCTGAGTCACCTCAACATCGAACAGATAACCTTGCTTAGGAATGGTCTGAATGATGCGATACGGACGTGCTTTATCCTGAAGCTGACTGCGCAGTAAACTGATGACCTGTCTGACCAAGTTGTCAGACACTTGAGTTCTTTGCCAGACATCTGTAGCTATCTGCTGCGTACTAACCACTTGCCCGCGCTTCTCGATGAAATAGCTGAGCAGCCTTGCTTGTAGTGGCTCTAAATGAATCTCTTCACTATCAATCACCAACTGGTTTTTATCAGGGTAGAAAGAAATAGGAAAGTCGTGTTGCAATACAAAGCAATGCGAGCGAGTCATAGTAGTTCTGTGGTTAGAAAAGACCACTCAAGATTATTGGTTTTACGAATAGTAAGCAAGCCAAGCATCAGAAATAAAAAAGGCTGCGCAGAGGCAGCCTTTCGATCAATCAGTCAATCAGTCAATCAAAGCAGATTAGATTAAACCGAGAATGGGTACTTAATCGCTTCGTGGCATTCGTAGCCTTCAACCCAGAAGTCATCCATCGTCACCCACGTTTCCAAATCTTCTAGAGACTTAATCTCAGGATTGATATGGAATGTTGGCCCCGCTAAAGGCTCACGCTTCAACTGGATATCACGCATAGGTGCGAGTTGATCTTCGTAGATATGAGCATTAACCAGCTTATGGTAAGCCACACCCGCTTTCTTGCCCGTGATTTGCGCCATGATTGCTAGGAACACATACACTTGAACCATGTTGAAGTTCAGGCCTAGAGGGACATCACAAGAGCGCTGAGTACTGTTTAGGTACAAAGTGTCACCAAGTAGAGAGAAGTGGTGGCTGTACATACACGGACGCAAACAACCCATGTGGAACTCACCTGGGTTATAGAAGTTTAAGATCTCGCCGCGGTCATCAATGCCGTTTGTTAGATCATCAACAATCTTCTTCAGTTGGTCGATATGACCGCCGTCAGGTTTTGCCCATGCACGTCCTTGAACGCCATAAACACGGCCCATGTCGTCTTCACCCTTGCGGTAAGGGTTATTTAGCCATGCTTCATTCAGGTTAGAATTCGCATCCCAAGTTTTAGTCCCTAGCTTACGAAAATCTTCAGCATTGTCGTAACCACGGATATAGCCAAGCAGCTCAGCAACTGCGGCTTTCCAAAAGCTTTTACGTGTTGTTACCAGTGGGAATTGGTTATTACCTACATCATATTCAAGGTCAGCATTGATTACGGTTAGGCAGCGCTTGCCTGTGCGTTCATTTTCAATCCAAGTACCGTCATTAACGATACGCTGACAGAGATCTAAATACTGTTTCACACCAATTCCTTACTTCGTTTGTTGTGGTAATTCATCTTTGTAGTGACCACGCTTGTATGCCCAAACCATCATCAGCACACCGATGATAACCATTGGCAGTGACAAAATTTGTCCCATAGAGATAAATCCACCGAACAAACCTAGCTGAGCATCAGGTTCACGTACGTATTCAACTAGGAAGCGGAATGTACCATATCCTGCTAGGAATAACCCTGATACAGAACCAAGAGGACGAGGCTTTTTGATGAACCAGTTCAAGATGAAGAACAGTACAATACCTTCAAGCGCCATTTCATAAAGCTGAGATGGGTGACGAGGGAGTGGACCACCGTTAGGGAATACAATCGCCCATGGCACATCAGTCACACGACCCCATAGCTCACTGTTCATGAAGTTGCCCATGCGGCCCATACCTAAACCAAATGGAACCAATGGTGCAATCATGTCAGCGACACCAAAAAAGGTTCGACCGTTCTTTTTGGCATACCAAAGCATCGCGGTGATCACACCAAGCAAACCACCGTGGAAAGACATACCGCCAGTCCATACCTTAAATAGGTAGAGTGGATCATCAATGAAAAGGCCAAAGTTGTAGAAAAGTACATAGCCAATACGACCACCAAGCACCACGCCGAGAAAGCCAGCAAACAGTAGGTCTGATACTTGCTCTCGAGTCCAACCACTACCGGGTTGATCAGCTCGGCGATTTGCTAACCAAAGAGCAAACATAAAACCGACAAGGTACATTAGGCCGTACCAACGAACTGAGATTGGTCCTAGTTCAATAAGAACAGGATCGATATTTGGGAATTCGATAAAACCCTGAGACATACTTGGCTCTCTATCTAAAATTGAATAACGGTTAACTCAACAGCTAACAGAAAAGACACTACAGCAGCATAGTGGCTGCTATAAACATTAAAAATACCGCAAAGAATTTCTTCAGCACGGGGGTTGGCAATTGAGTGGCCAGTTTAGCGCCAACTCGTGTGGTTAGTACTGAGGTACAAGATATCGCTATCAAAGCCGGTAGATAAACATAACCCAAGCTATACGCCGGAAGATCATCGACAGAAGAGCCATGCCAAATAAAGCCTAGCATTCCCGAAATCGCGATAACACAACCACATACAGAGGATGAGCCTACAGCTTTACGCATTTCCACACCGTGATGGTTAAGGAAAGGCACAGATAAAGAACCACCACCAATACCAGCCAAGCTTGAAACCAAACCAATACCGCCACCACATAACATGGTCTTAGCTGAACCCGGCATCGACTTTTGACTCTTAGAGCGGATCGACAACAACATCTGCAACGCCAATACCAAGACAATCACACCAAAGACTTTTGGCAGATATTGAGCAGGAATAACGTCGGCGACAAAAGAACCTAGGAAACCACCAATCACCACACCAGGCATCAACCACTTAACGACAAAAAGTTCCACATTACCCAATTTTAAATGGTTAATTGCAGACGATCCCGAGGTAACAATAATGGTTGATAACGAGGTTGCCAATGCCATTTGCATCGCAAACTCTTGAGGAATACCCGCTTTAGGAAGCAAAAATAGCAAGGCAGGAACGACCAGCAAACCACCGCCAATGCCTAGCAAGCCCGCTAAAACACCAACAATAGCACCAAGGCCCGCTAACAAGCCTATCAGTTCATATGACACGTTAAATCCTATTTTTTACCTGCTCGAATGAAGCCTGTAAATTCACGCTCTTCGAAATAGTTCAGCATCATACTATAGATGTCACTACCATATGGTTTTGAAAGCGCTCTATTTGCCAAATCCTGTAATTCACTCAAGTTAGATTGGCGAATCAAATATTTAGTCCTCGCGACATTCGAGGTATTCATACTTAACGTCTCATACCCCAACCCAATCAGTAACAACGCGCCCATAGGATCACCGGCTAGCTCGCCACAAATACACACAGGTAATTGATGTTGCTTACAAGTATCATGAATTTGTTTTAATGCCATGATCACCGCAGGGTGCATTGATTCATAGACATCGGATACTCGTGAATTGTTCCGATCAACCGCTAATAAATATTGAGTTAAGTCGTTGGTACCGACTGAAACAAAGTCGACCTTATCAGCAATCAGCGGCAGTATGTAAAGCATTGATTGCACTTCAATCATGATACCAACGCGAGGCATGCGCACTCGGTTATCAAGCTCATGCACTTCGTCATACGCTTGTTCAATAAGTTGTAGCGCGTCATCCAGTTCCTGCGCACCAGAGATCATCGGCAGCAAAATACTCAAGTTATGGCTTTCACAGCTCGCACGTAGCATGGCACGTAACTGAATAATAAAGATGTCAGGATGATCGAGCGTAAAACGAATACCACGCCAGCCAAGGAATGGGTTGTCCTCTTCGATAGGGAAATAAGGTAAGGCCTTATCGCCACCGATATCGAGTGTACGCATCACCACTTGCTTCTCAGGGTAGCTCGCGAGTACAGAACGGTATTGCTTGAATTGTTCGTCCTCTGACGGAAACCTCTGCTGCAACAAGAAAGAAATTTCGGTTCGATAGAGACCTACCCCATCAACGCCTTGGTTGATAGCGATATTGGTGTCGGCACTCAAGCCCGCATTAAGCAGGATCTCGACTTGCTGGTTGTCTTGCGTTTTTGCTGGTAAGTATAGTTCTCGATTGACCATCGAAGAGAGCTCACTCTCTTCTAGAATCAGCCCTTGATATTCTTTGAGCAGGTTTTGAGTCGGCTCAATAAAGATCTCGCCACTATACCCGTCAACAATCGCTTGCTTACCATTCGCTTGAGCAAGATTTAGGTTAACCCCCATAACAGAAGGAATACCCAAAGCTCGAGATAAAATCGCGGCATGTGAGTTCGCCGCCCCTTCCAAAGAAATAACCGCTAATAGTTTTTCTTTGGGAATAGAGGCCAATACCGAAGCCGTTAACTCTCGAACCACCAAAATAATTGGCTTATCTAACGTGCGAAGTTCATGTTCAGAATTGTGAAGGAAATAGAGCAATCTTTGACCAAGCTCTCGGATGTCTTGTGCCCTCTCACGAAGGTACACGTCTGACATACGAGCAAAGCGATTCGAGTAGCTCTCAACAACCTGCCTTAATGCCCAATCGGCCTTATCGCCTTTCTGGATTTGGCTCTTAAGATCCTTACGTAACATTGGATCGTTGAGTAAGTGAGTAAACAGATCAAAGATCGCCAACGCGTCTTTATTGATTTCACTGTCTAGGCGCTTTCGCATTCGCTTAAAGTCATTGAGAGCATTTTCGACGGCGACCGCCAGCATTTCATGCTCTCTTTCAACATTAAGCGTCGATGCTGGATAAACATCGGTGAGTTCAGGCTGAGTGTTGTCCCACCATAAATCACCAATCGCAACGCCCGATGAAGCTGCAATACCTTTAATCTTAGGTAGCTTCTGTTGCTCTAAAAGCCAATGGCCTTGAGTTTGAGCGTGCGCCACAATGACCGCAAGTTGTGCTGAGAGAGTGACAAGGAAAGATTCTTCCATCTCACTGAATAAACGAGGAGACTTCTGTTGAATGACCAATACGCCAAGCACTTGCTTGCGATGGATAATCGGAGTGCCGAGAAAAGAGTGATAAACCTTTTCTCCAAGCTCTGGAAAAAACTTATAAGCAGGGTGAGCAGACGCTTGTGCAAGGTTGATAGGTTCAGCACTTCTTTTAACAAGACCAACCAGACCTTCGTCAAAACCAATGTGAATGCTATTGCCTTTGAAGATCAGGCCTTGAGTTGCCATCAACTCAAGACGCTGCATATCATTATTTGCCAAATACACGGTGCAACATTCCGTCTGCATCGCACTGCATGTCTCTTTAACCAAAATATCAAGAGCCGTCGACACATCTTCAACTCTTGATACGTGTTCAACTATTTCCCTTAGTTGACTGAGCATGCTTAACCTCTACGCAATTTGCGTTTTCCTTTTGTTTTTCGCTCTTTAAACGGCATTGCTAAAGATGCGAATTCTTTCATCGCTCGACGGTAAACATCTCGCTTGAAAGAAACAACTTGTCGAACTGGGTACCAGTAACTCACCCAACGCCAACCATCAAACTCAGGTGTACTTCCACGCTGCATATTGATCTGCGATTCATCGCAATCTAAGCGTAAAAGGAACCACTTCTGTTTTTGTCCAATACAGACAGGTTTAGAATCCCACCGAACCAGTCGTTTGGGCAGCTTATAGCGTAACCAATGACGACTTGTCGCGACGATCTTTACATCCTTTTTAGTAAGGCCAACCTCTTCATACAACTCGCGGTACATTGCCTGTTCCGGAGTTTCACCTTCATCTATTCCCCCTTGAGGGAATTGCCATGAATGTTGCCCGTATCGTTTAGCCCAGAAGACCTGACCATGGTTGTTACAGATTACAATACCAACATTTAATCGGTAACCATCGCCATCTATCACTGGCCAACCTCTATCTAAATTTTTAATTACTCTGATTTTTCCACATATCCCCAATCGGAGCAAACTTAGTGACGTGACAAGCGCTATATTTATGAATATTAACTAAGAATATGGATAAGTTTTGCTCAAATTCTAGTTACCCACACAATAGTGAGACATAGACCACATTTATTCACCTTTTCTGTGAATAACTATGTGAAGAATTACCCGCAATCGTTTTTTTTAATCCATAGATTCATCAACACCAAAAACACCAAGTCGAACAAATATAATTTATTCCATTAAAAATCAATAAATTAAAATTAATTTTTCATTTTCAAAAACATTAGAAAAGTAAAAGATCTTTCAAAAACAGAACATGGTTAAAGATCAACCACTCCGATGTTTATCCACACTAGTAAGTGAAAGATTCATTTTGAACCCCATTTGGCAAGCATTTAATACACCATAAACCCCTGTTTATTTATCCACTAAATTAATATTTCAATTAATTACCTTTATGTCCTGTGGATAACCATGAGTTTGATCCCTTTCCTAACAAGGAGATCATTTCTTAACCAGTCGTCATATGGTGATAACTTCTGGTAAAATCATTTTTTTGATCATGCCTTTTATTATGAAACCAGAACCACAAACACAACAAGAGCTGCTAGACAGAGCGTATGCTATCGCCGGAATGACCTTTAAAGAGCTCGCCGATGAAGCTGAGATGGTGATGCCAAACGACCTCAAGCGTGATAAAGGCTGGGTTGGACAGCTATTGGAATGGCACTTGGGTGCGCCCGCTGGCAGCAAACCAGAACAAGATTTTGCCAAACTCGGTATCGAGCTTAAAAGCATCCCGATTGGCTACTCTGGAAAGCCACTCGAAACCACCTTTGTTTGTGTCGCTCCATTGATGGGCGTGCAAGGCATAACTTGGGAAACCAGTCACGTTCGAAACAAGCTGTCTAAAGTGTTGTGGATCCCTGTTGAGGGAGAAAGAGAGATCCCGCTGGCAGAAAGGCATGTTGGCTCCCCATTACTCTGGACACCAAGCCTAGCTGAAAACGAACTCCTGAAAAGAGATTGGGAAGAGCTGATGGAGTTGATCGTGTTGGGTAATGTTGAGCAGATAACAGCAAGACACGGTGAAGCACTGCATTTACGACCAAAAGCGGCCAACAGTCGCGTGTTAACAGAAGCTTACGGTGCAAGTGGAAAACCTATCAAGACTAAGCCACGTGGTTTCTATCTACGGACTCAATTCACCCATAAATTGCTGACAACCCATTATGCATAGAGCTTTTATCTAGCATAGATGGACCAAACTATCAGTATGTTACAAACCGCCTGTAACTAGAATCAATCTCTAGCTACAAACGCTCTCTAATGAGGTTTGAGCGCCAGTTCAATATCACAGTAGCTTTGGCTTGGCTCATTACCAAACTCGTCATAGGCGTTGTGTAAGCGAAGATACGCCTTTTCAAAACCGAGCCGGAGCAACTCTTCTTTCACTTGATCCAAGGATCCAAAGTGAAGCGGCTCACCGTCTTGCTTTACCGGTTCTAGCTTGTGTTTATATTCCACTGCTAATAGATATTCCGAGATATCGGAACAGCCAATAACGTATACCTTCGGTGTTTGATAAGAGTCTTTGTGCTCTCCATGTAACCACATGTCTAATTGATGCTTTTGCATAGCCAGCCTCCCTTGCTCTATAAAGAGTAGTAGAACTCTTTTTCTTTACTAGATAACGACTTAAAAAAGCACACATAACGGCTTAAAAAAGCAAAAAAGAGAAGCAAGTGCTTCTCTTTTTTGGCCAGTTTTAGTTCAAAAGCTTGCACTTTCGACGCCACAACTATCGCTGATATTTATCTTAAGGGGTGAAAGGCGCTATCACCCCACAAGATTACGTCGGTATTCGCGCGCTTAAGACTCGACGAAGATGACGAACTCGACGTTCAATCGTAACGACTTCAGGTTCAGAAAAACCAATTGGTCGACCATCGGCTTCAAGGCCAATATCTCTCAATAAATGAGTATTGTTCCATGGTAGGTCGTATGAACTACGACGAACTTTTCGTTGCCATTCACGTTCTTCACGACGAAGGTCTGCACGGATAAGGACTGTTGCTAGTTTTAAGTATACTGAGTGACGCATAATAACTCTCCAGTTGTAAAATAAACTGAGGAAAAATAGCGTATTAGATAGTATGAGGGCTTCTCACTTAGCTGCTATTTTTCCGCAGCCAAATAAGGGTACGGATCTATTAGTTAGGTTTATCTTGGGTGTTTCGATCGGCCATGGCTGATGTTTGTGACATAACTGTCACCATGTCAGTACACGGATCAAACGACGCGCAAATATGCTGTATAAAATCGAAATGTTTCATTTGCGCCTCCAAACTAACTAAAAAATCCAAAAAGAAATGAGATAATAAAAGCAAATAAGTCTTTGTTAAACCGTTGCTTTCACGGATAAAGTCTAACCAAGTGAGTATATTATTCAACCGATAATTGATTAACAATTTCAAAACAAATGATTCACCCAAAATATCAGTTGCATATCACTTTATATATAACATATTCACTATGATTATATAAAATCACAGAACATCTATCTTAAAGACCGAGCCTCCAATAGCTCAATCTGTCAGCAGTCAGTCAACGATCAACAAAAAGTTGTAGCAATGGATATAAAAAAACCACGCATCATGCGTGGCTCTTAGATTTACACTAACTGGATAGAATCAATGAATAGAGAGCTCTAAACAACACCTTCAGAAATCAGGCTATGTTTATTCAGCAATCGGTACATGGTTGCACGCGAAACTCCAAGCTCCTTAGCGGCCAACGATACTTGACCACCATAAGATTCTAGAACAATCAGCAACGCATCTCGCTCTGAACGCTCACGGATACTTTTGAGACTGCGGCGCTCATCATTCTGTTTTGGTAAATCCAGTTGTTGATCGTCAATGATCACCGCATCCGACATCAGCACGACACGCTTAATTTGATTCATCAGCTCACGCACATTACCCGGCCAGTGATAACGATTCATCGAGCGGATAGCATCGTCTGAAAAGCTCTTCGCTTGAGCATTAAACTCTTTTGAATACTCACGTAGAAAATGATTAGCCAATACTGAAATATCACTCACTCGCTCTTTTAAGCTCGGAACGTGAATACGCAGAACATTGATGTAATGATAAAGCTCTTCATTGAAGTCGCCCTCGATCAATGCCTTTTCGATATCAGAAGAGTTCGCGGCCAGAATACGCACATCGACAGGCTTAGGACCATCCGCAGTTTCAATTTTACCTTCTTGTAAGAAACGCAGCAGGTTCAACTGCTGATTACGTGGCATCGCCAATACATCATTGAGTAAAATGGTTCCGCCATCGGCTTCTTCCAACAGACAAGGTGCTGCAGCGGGCTGTGCAGAGATACCAAATACCTCGGCCTCTATTCTCATTTCAGACAAGGCACGA
The DNA here is from genome assembly GCF_014164465.1 of Vibrio sp. SG41-7. Classification (NCBI taxonomy): domain Bacteria; kingdom Pseudomonadati; phylum Pseudomonadota; class Gammaproteobacteria; order Vibrionales; family Vibrionaceae; genus Vibrio; species Vibrio sp. SG41-7. The sequence continues at coordinate 26,140 of NZ_JACJFF010000048.1, forward strand.
CAATTGACCGTTAAAAATGGCTTTTGCGCTCGCGAAGAGTTTTGATGAATTGAGCGTGCAACCGTCTCTTTTCCTGCTCCACTCTCTCCGTAAATCAGGATACTGACATCTGTCGGCCCAATGCGCTTTACTTGGTCTCTCAAACGCTTCACAGCCACAGAGTCGCCAAGCAAACCCATATTGTTGTTGATGCCGTAGTTTGGCCATACTTTCTGCTCAAGCTTGAGCATACCCAGTTGGTGACCAATGGTACTCAATAACTGGGCATCTGGGATTGGCGCCGTGAAAAAGTCGATACAGAAGTTCACGATAAATTGGCAAATGGTATCAGAGCTCAATTGCGATTCACGAATAAAGGCGAGCCATCTTACTTGCTTGTTGTTGCTCACGAGATTAGCGATACCGTTAAGGCTAAACTCATCATGACTAAGATCCACAATGCCAATGCATGGGCCAATGTCAGCAATCAAGGCATCGGCTTTTCGTAAATCTGCACACTGGGTACATTGCCAACCCACTTGCTCTAACACTGATAACCAGGGTTCGTACGCACCACCAACGACGATAAGAGAACCTGGTAAGGAATCCATCTTAAATTGAGTTCCCATCCTTCTTCCTTATTCTATTTTTATTTAAATCAAGCTAATACGAGTCACTGCTTCATCGTTCGACAAAATGCCACGAGATCGTATTCAGCGCAGGACGTATAGTAGTGAGACTATCTTAGATTTTATGTCTCAATAGTAAGACTATGTCAGAAATAATGGTTTTTCGAATCAAGAGTGCGGTACAGGCTAGGTTTTGCAGCCTAAAAACAGAAAAAGCCACCCGAAGGTGGCTTTTTAATCAGATGGGCTGTTACATCCCATAAGCGAGTATTACGCTTGTGGACGCATTGCCGGAAACAAGATCACGTCACGGATTGTGTGCGTATTTGTAAATAGCATCGCTAGACGATCAATACCAATACCTTGACCCGCTGTTGGCGGTAAGCCGTGCTCTAGTGCAGTAATGTAGTCTGCATCGTAGTACATCGCTTCGTCATCACCCGCGTCTTTTGCGTTAACTTGCGCTTTAAAACGCTCATCTTGGTCTTGTGCATCGTTAAGCTCAGAGAAACCATTCGCTACTTCACGGCCACCGATGAAGAACTCAAAGCGGTCGGTGAAGAATGGGTTGCTGTCGCTACGACGAGCCAATGGAGAGATGTCCGCTGGGTAACCCGTGATGAATGTTGGTTGAATTAGCTGAGGCTCAGCCGTTTCACCAAAGATCTCTTCAAGAAGCTGACCACAAGTCCAGAATTTCTCAACGTACAGACCTACTTCTTCTGCAATTTTAACCATCAATTCTCTGTTCTGAAGATCGTCTTCAGTTAGAGCTTGGATGTTTGCATTTTCAGGTGTGTAGTGTTTGATTGCATCGAACATGCTCATGCGAGCGTAAGTGCCACCGAACTCAACTGTTTCGTCACCGTAAGGCATAGAAGTAGAACCAAGAACGTCCATCGCTGCTGTGCTTAGCATCTCTTCCGTTAGATCCATTAGATCTTTGTAGTCAGAGTACGCTTGGTAGAATTCCATCATTGTGAATTCTGGGTTGTGACGTGGAGAAAGACCTTCGTTACGGAAGTTACGGTTGATCTCGAATACACGGTCAAAACCACCAACCACTAGACGCTTAAGGTAAAGCTCAGGTGCAACACGTAGGTACATGTCGATGTCTAATGCGTTGTGATGAGTGATGAATGGACGTGCTGTAGCACCGCCTGGGATCACGTGCATCATTGGCGTTTCAACTTCTAGGTAGCCTTTTGAGCTCATGAAGTTACGGATTGAAGACACAAGCTTAGAACGCACGATGAATGTGTTACGAGAGTCTTCGTTCACGATTAGGTCAACGTAACGCTGACGGTAACGCATCTCTTGGTCAGTTAGACCGTGGAACTTCTCTGGTAGAGGACGAAGTGCTTTAGTTAGCAGTTCAAACTCTTCCATGTTCACGTAAAGGTCACCTTTACCAGATTTGTGAAGCGCACCTTTAACACCGATGATGTCACCGATATCTAGGCCTTGGTACTTCTCTTTCAGTACTTTTTGTACGTCTTTCGCTGCGTATGCTTGGATACGACCAGAAGTTTCTTGAATCGCAAGGAATGGACCACGCTTCGCCATAACACGACCAGCGATCGCAACGATGTGGTTAAGCTCTTCTAGCTCTTCCTTAGTCTTCTCACCGAATTCCGCTTGAAGATCGCCAGCTAGGTGCTCGCGACGGAAATCATTTGGGTGACCGTTCGCTTTGCAGTTCAAGCGGATGTGATCCAGCTTGCTACGGCGTTCAGCGATTAGTTTGTTCTCTTCAGGTGAAGAAGCTTCTTGTGCGTTTTCGTTTTGAACAGCATCAGTCATTAGAGATGTACCTTGCTTTTATAATTTGGACAGCTATATTTTTGAAAATATAGGCATTTTTACCAATATTATTGGTAAAGCTTAAGAGTTGGTAAAGCTTACAGACCTGATTTCAGGCTAGCTTCAATAAACTTGTCTAAGTCACCGTCAAGAACCGCTTGAGTATTGCGATTTTCGATGCCGGTGCGCAAATCTTTGATACGAGAATCATCCAGTACGTAAGAGCGGATTTGACTGCCCCAACCGATGTCTGATTTCGTTTCTTCGCTCGCTTGTTTTTCAGCATTTTGTTTTTGAATCTCAAGTTCAAAAAGCTTAGCACGTAGCTGCTTCATCGCTTGGTCTTTGTTCTTATGCTGCGAACGGTCATTCTGACATTGAACCACGGTGTTGGTTGGAACGTGAGTAATACGTACCGCCGATTCCGTGGTGTTTACGTGTTGACCACCAGCACCAGAGGCACGGTATACGTCAATACGTAAGTCAGAAGGATTAATATCGATCGTAATGTTGTCATCAATCTCTGGGTAAATAAACGCAGATGCAAATGAAGTATGACGACGGCCACTTGAATCAAATGGTGACTTACGAACTAGACGGTGAACACCTGTCTCTGTACGTAACCAACCATAAGCGTATTCACCAGAAATACGTACCGTTGCGCCTTTAAGGCCAGCAACATCACCATCAGACACTTCGATAACTTCAGTCTTGAAGCCTTTCGAATCTGCCCAACGTAAGTACATACGCAACATCATTGAAGTCCAATCTTGAGCTTCTGTACCGCCCGAGCCTGACTGTAAATCGATGTAGCAATCTGATGCGTCGTGATCGCCAGCAAACATACGACGGAATTCCAGTTTTTCTAGCTTAGCTTCTAGCTCTGCCAGTTCTGGTTCGATTTCGTCAAACGTTTCTTGGTCTTCTTCTTCAACCGCAAGCTCTAATAGACCCTCAACATCCTCAACACCTTGGTCAAGTTGGTCGATCGTTTCTACTACTGCTTCCAATGCAGAACGTTCTTTACCTAGCGCTTGAGCACGCTCAGGTTCGTTCCATACATCCGGTTGTTCTAATTCTGCGTTTACTTCTTCTAGACGCTCTTTTCTAGCGTCATAGTCAAAGATACCCCCTCAGGATATTTGTGCGTTCAGACACATCCTGCAGACGGTTTTTAATAGGATTGATTTCAAACATTTTAGCTCATCATTTATGAGTAGAATTTAACCGAAGAATTGTACTCAAAAGTGTGACGGAGATACAGAATTTTTTAGAGCGGAAAGCCAAGATTCAACAACTTAATGGAATATAAAATTGACAGACAGAAAAAACACGTGAAATTTGTAAGGGAAAGAAAGAAAACAAGCCCTGTTTTTGAACAGAGCTTGTTGAATTTGGGGCTAAATGATGAACATCATTCAGTGAACGATAACGCTATTTGGCTTCAACTATTTGGCTTCAATATGGTCAACCATCAACTGCAACGATTGGTTGCCACGAAACTCGTTGATATCAAGCTTAAATGCAAGGTGAACCGTTTTCACGGACGCATCTGGCCAACGACGTAAATCAACATTGAAAGCAATACCATCAATCATCACATTGGTTGGGTGGCCTTTGTATAGAGGTTCTAGCATCAATTTAAGGTGTTTTTCACCTACCAGTTTTTGATGCAGCACTTTAAACTCACCATCAAAGATGGGTTCTGGGAAAGCTTGGCCCCACGGACCACCTGAACGCAACGTCTCAGCGGTGTGCATTGAGAACTCTTCAGGTAACAGCTCACCATCAGACAAGATTATGCCCTTAAGTGCCGTCTCACCGAGTTCTTTACGCACAACGTCATCAAACATCTTGCTGAATCGCTCGAAGTCTTTTTCCATAATGGTTAAGCCGGCAGCCATTGCGTGACCACCAAACTTCAAGATCAAGCCAGGGTTTTGAGTATCGATTCTGTCTAGCGCATCGCGCATGTGCAAACCTGGAATCGAACGACATGAACCCTTGATACTGCCTTCACCACCATCAGCAAATGCGATCACTGGGCGGTGATATTTGTCTTTGATACGCGAAGCGAGAATACCGATTACGCCTTGGTGCCAATCACGTTGAAACAGCGCCAAACCAGAAGGCAAATCGTCTTTACCAAATTCAAGGCGCTCACAAAAAGCCATCGCTTCTTGTTTCATGCCCTCTTCGATCTCTTTACGTGTTTGGTTCAAGCCATCTAACTCGCTGGCCATTCGACGCGCGGCATGGATGTTGTTACTCATTAGCAGCTCAACACCAAAAGACATGTCATCCAATCGGCCAGCCGCATTGATACGTGGACCAAGCGCAAAACCAAAATCGGAGGCAACCAATCGCTTAGCATCTCGCTTAGCAATTTCAATCAAGGCTTGAATACCCGGACGAGCTTTGCCCGCACGAATGCGTTGTAGCCCTTGGTGCACCAAGATTCGGTTATTTTCATCAAGTGGAACCACATCCGCAACAGTACCCAGTGCCACTAGGTCAATCAGTTCCATCAACTTGGGCTCTGTCATACCGTGTTGAGCAAACCAACCCAACTTACGCATGTGAACACACAACGCCATCATCAGATAAAAGGCGACACCAACACCCGCTAGCGCTTTTGAAGGAAATGCGCAGCTTTCTAGGTTCGGATTGACCATCGCATCGGCGATTGGCAGTTCATTGCCTGGCAAGTGATGATCGGTAACCAGCACATCAAGGCCTTGCTCTTTAGCGAAACGGACACCGTCAATCGAAGAGACACCGTTGTCCACGGTCATGATCACTTCAGCACCAAGTTCGATCGCCTGTTCGACAACCTCAGGGCTCAAGCCATAACCATCTTCAAAACGGTTGGGTACTAGATAATCAACGTTAGAGCTGCCCAACATACGCAGAGCAAGCACAGACAACGCCGAACTGGTTGCGCCATCGGCATCAAAATCACCAACAATGATGATGCGTTTTTGCTGCTGAATGGCTTTGAACAACAATTCAACCGCAGCATCAATGCCGCCCAGTTTTTGATAAGAGTGCAAGCCTTTCGCTGCTGTCTCTAGTTGGTCGGCACTGTCGATTCCGCGACTCACATAAATGCGCTTTAACAAGTCAGGTAAGTGAGCAGGTAAGACTGAAGTGTCGACCTCAGGACGGCGTTGGATCTCTATCATATAAAAATGGGCCTGATATTAATCAGGCCACTCCTTAAATCAAAAACATGAGGGATAAATTGGCAATACAGAAACGATATTATTGCTCTAAACGTTGAAGAAGTTGTGCTGGCGGTAAGTAACCACTCACCAACTCACCACTTGCTAGCACGATAGCAGGTGTGCCATTGATGCCAAGCTCACGACCTAGTTGGTATTGTTTAGCGATGATCTGTTTCTGCTCTGCTAGGTCTTTACCAGACGCTGGCATTTGACGGTTTACTTTAGCATCGTGCATGGCTGTTTTTGGATCATCTGAAGCCCAGATTGCTGCCATTTGATCGGCAACTTGTCCTGTTGCACCTTGGCGTGGGTAAGCCATGTAACGAACGGTAATACCTAGATCGTTATAGCCTTGCATTTGGCTGTGCAGACGAACACAGTAACCACAGGTAATGTCAGTAAATACCGTCACAACGTACTTTTCGTTATCGGCTTTATATTCGATAACTGTATCCGACATCGCCGCGACCTTTTCAGCATTAAGTGGAGCTTGACGCTCAGCCAGAACGTCACTGAATTTGCCGTTATCATCCAGAGAGTAAAGAGTGCCGGCTAGAAAGTGATCGCCCTCTGGAGAAGAAAAGATAATGCCACTGTTAGTTTGAATTTCTAATAGGCCATCGATGTCTGAAGGAACGATCTTCTCTACCTTGATACCGATTTTTTCAAAACGCTTAGTTAACGCTGCTGTATCAATAGCTTGAGCTGGAGCAACTTCTACGGCTGTTGATGTTTGTTCTACTTTCGCTTCTGATGCATTACATGCAGTAATCATGAGAGGAAGCACTAATAGAGGAAGACGGCGTAATACGCTCATTAAGTTCACCTTAAAAATAAATGGATTTAAGCACGTGGGTGATGCTGCGCGTGAATTTGCTTCAGTCTTTCGGTCGCCACGTGAGTATAAATTTGGGTTGTCGATAAGTCACTATGCCCAAGCAACATCTGTACGACCCTGAGATCTGCGCCATAGTTCAGTAAATGAGTCGCAAAAGCGTGTCTTAATACGTGTGGTGACAATAGCTCTGTATCTATACCAGCAACAACCGAGTAATGCTTAATACGATACCAGAACGTCTGACGGGTCATTTGCTTGGCGCGTTTACTCGGAAAAACCACATCAGAACTGTTTTCGCCGAGCAGTTGTGGCCGACCTTGTTCAATAAAAGTCTCAATCCAGTCCACGGCATTTTCGCCCATTGGCACCAAGCGCTCTTTACCGCCTTTACCAATAACACGCACCACGCCTTGTCTTAGGCTGATATTTTCCATCGTCAAACTGACTAACTCGGTCACACGAAGACCAGTTGCATATAATAACTCAAGCATCGCTTTATCGCGAAGTTCAATAGGGTCATTGGGATCAGGAGCCTCTAGCAGTGCATTAACTTGCTCTTCACTCAAATCTTTTGGCAAGCGCTGTGGCAGCTTAGGGCTAATCAACAATGCACTCGGGTCATCGCCTCTCACTTTCTCGCGGTGCAAGTATTGGAACAAGCGACGAATCGCCGACAACATGCGAGCGCGGGAAGTCTGCTTAAAATCGGCGTCGGCTAACCAGCCTTGATAATCCTGTAACCCTGAAAGGCTTATAAAGTCGAGGCGGTAATTGTTCTTTTCCATCCACGTTAGAAGCTTGGACAAGTCGGTACGGTATGAGACAAGCGTATTCTCCGATAACCCCCTCTCCATCCACATAGCATCTAAAAACTGCTCAACGAGACCGTGGTCTGCGCTCTGCCCTTGAGGCGACTGCATAGTGTTACTCACAATATTGGAAACTGTTTTGAGAGTATGTCAGAGCAAATATGAATGCCATAAAAATTACGACTTGAGCGGATAATCGCTGCAATCGAAGTCGATTTATGGTTAGAATTCGCCATCTGAAATTAAAATCGAACGTTTGCTATGAAAATTGGATTATTTTACGGCTCAACCACCTGCTATACCGAAATGGCAGCAGAGAAAATTCGCGGCATTATTGGTGAAGACTTAGTTGATATCCATAACGTGAAAGAAACCCCTCTTTCTTTTATGGCGGACTACGACCTTTTACTGCTTGGTATCTCAACGTGGGATTTCGGTGAAATTCAAGAAGACTGGAATGAGTTGTGGGAAGACATCGCAACAACGCCAATGAAAGGTAAGGTGGTTGCTCTGTTTGGTCTAGGTGACCAAGAGGGCTACGGTGAATGGTTCCTAGATGCGATGGGTCTATTGCATGATGAATTGAAAACCGCAGGCGCTGAGTTTGTCGGCTTCTGGCCAAACGATGACAGCTACGAATTCGAAGCATCTAAAGCATTAACAGAAGACAAGTCTCAGTTTGTTGGTTTGGCTCTCGATGAAGATTCACAGTACGAACTCAGCGACGAACGTATCGCAACTTGGGTTGAACAAGTCCTCGTCGAGTACAGCGAAAAGCTATAAGTTCTGCTTCCTTAGAGTTCAGAGCTAAGAACTAAGAGCTAAGAACTACGAGCTAAGGCTAAGGGCTAAAAGCTTCAGGCAGAAAGAACATCATCGATTAGATACAAAAAGGCCTCCTTACTGCGAAGTAATGAGGCCTTTTCTATTTCATCTCGAAGGACAATTTAATCTCAACGGAAGATTAAACGGTCTCTTCAGCCATCTCTTGTTCTGTTGCTTTACCAACAAAGAACATGCAGATGATTGCTGCAGCAGTTGGAAGTAACCAACCCATACCGATCTCGAACAATGGCAGCATCTTAAGTGCAGACACATCGACACCCGCTACTTTAGCGCCATCAATAAGAGCGAACAGTAGAGACACTAATACAACCACACGGTAAGCGGCTTTTGGATTAGGGAAACGGCTACGCAAGAATGTCAGTGCGACTAGAGCGATAGCGACTGGGTACAGTGCAAACAGTACTGGAACTGACAGAGAAATCAGTTGAGAAAGTCCAACGTTCGCTACGGTTGCACAAGCTACACCGTTGATGATTACCCAAGTCTTGTAAGACAAAGGCGTTAGCGAGCTGAAGTAATCAGAACATGCTGAAACAAGACCAATCGCCGTTGTTAGACATGCCAGTAATACGATCACTGAAAGCACTAGCTGACCTGATGGGCCAAACAGTGATTGAACGTAAAGGCTTAAGATAGCGCCGCCATTGTCCGCACCCGCTGCGACTGTTGCGCTTGTTGCACCCAAGAAGAACAAAGAGATGTAAACAAACGCTAGACCAGCCGCGGCAATACAACCTGCGCTGATAAGGTACTTAGTCGTCGCTGCACGATCAGTAATGCCCTTGCTGCGAATCGCATCAACAATCAGCATACCAAACATCAACGAAGCAAACGTATCCATGGTGTTGTAGCCTTCAAGGAAACCTTTGGTCAGTGGCTGAGTAATGTACTCACCGTGAGCCGCAAGAATGTCGCCTTGTGGGTTAACGAACACAGCAACTGCCAGTACAACCAAACCAACAAATAGTGCAGGTGTCAGTACCTTGCCAATTACGTCGATAAGCTTACCTTGCGACCATGAGAAGAACATCGCTACCACAAAAAATGCAATCGAAAAAAGAGTGAGGTGAGCTTGAGAGGCATCGATGAAGAACGGTTTCACCGCCATCTCATAAGCAACAAGGCCGGTACGTGGCGCAGCAAATGCAGGGCCTATGATGATAAAGATCAGCACAGCCATGATAGTTGCAGCTCGCTTTGGAAGATCTTTGGTTAGATGACCCCAAGAGCCACCAGCCACTGCAACTGCGACGATAGTGATTAACGGCAGACCAACGGCGGTCAGCAGGAAACCAGACATCGCTGGAAGAAAGTGGTCACCAGCTAATTGGCCAGCAAGAGGTGGGAAGATGATGTTACCCGCACCTAAGAAAAACGCAAAAAGCATAAAGCCCAATGCCATTATATCTGTTAGTTTTAGACTCTGTTTCACAGATAATCCTTAATTATATTTATGAATTTATGTTGTGCTTACGTGAATGTTACAGCTAGAAGCTGCCAATCAATCTATAAAATAGTCGCGCATAATGACGAAACACTTGGCTAGCTGCAAGTCACCACAAAAAAACACCATATAAATTTGCATTTGAGAACCAAAAGCAGTGGATTCCACTAGATATGGAAATATTGCCATAATTATAAACTAACCATAATTAACAACAATGAATTCTCAAATAGAACATTGAGCCATACAATTAATTAACATTAGAGCTAATCACTTAAAATATATCGATATCCAGAACATTCATGAAAGACAAAAAAACCGAAACCAAAAGCTTCAATTTCAAAAAATTCTCTATTTACGGAGGACAAAGTGGCATGCCCGTCAGTACCGATGGCGTGTTACTTGGCGCGTGGGTAAGCCTGCCACAAAGATCATGTGTACTCGATATTGGAACAGGAACAGGTCTGTTGGCCTTGATGGCTGCGCAGCGTTTTGAGGATGCTTCAATCTCTGCGATAGATATTGATCAGCACGCCATTGATGCTGCCACAGTCAATATTGAGCAGTCTCCTTGGCAAGATCGCATCTCCCTTCATCATGGCAGCGTGTTAACCACGGATTTCTCGCAACGATTTGATGCAATAATTTGTAATCCGCCCTACTTCAACTCTGGAGAGCAGGCACAGCAAAGCCAAAGAGCCACCGCGAGGCACACCAATAGCTTGGATCACCTTGAGCTTGCTCAGCGTTGTTTCGAGATAACGACGGATGCCGCCACAGCCAGTTTTATACTGCCGACGACCGAGGGAGAAGGCTTCATCAAGCTTGCCCAACAATGTGGTTGGTACCTAGCAAAGCGCCTTGATGTGAAAACAACAGACAGAAAGCCGGCAATTCGAGTCCTGTTTGAATTGTCTAAAGATCCTGTTTGTGAGCAAGATTTGCAGCGTGAATCGCTTACGATCCATCACGATGGCGGTTATAGCGAGGCATTTATTGCCCTTACTAAAGATTTTTATCTCAAGATGTAGCAAATACCATGTGATCCTAATCACTAATGCTTCTATAATGTCCGACTACTCTTTTTTATCGTCTGCTTTTTGAGGCAGAAACATTTATTGCTTGTGGAGAAACAACAGTGATCAGAACCTTTGCAGAACTCGATCTAAACCAAGAGCTGCTTAAAGCAATTGACGAAATGGGCTACGAACGCCCAACACAGGTACAAGCTGAAGCAATCCCACAAGCGTTAGATGGAAGAGACGTTTTGGCTTCTGCGCCAACAGGTACTGGTAAAACAGCATCATTTGTATTGCCAGCACTGCAATACCTACTGGATTTCCCACGTAAGAAATCTGGCCCTGCACGTATGCTTATCCTAACGCCAACGCGTGAACTAGCAATGCAGATCACCGAACAAGCACGTGAGCTTGCTAAATACACCAGCCTGAACATCTTTACGATCACGGGCGGTGTGATGTACCAAGAGCACGCAGATATCTTAAGCACAACTCAAGATATCGTAGTCGCAACACCTGGTCGTTTAATGGAATACATTGAAGGCGAGCGTTTTGACTGCCGTGCAATTGAATGGTTAGTTCTGGATGAAGCAGACCGTATGCTAGACATGGGCTTTGGTCCTGTTGTTGACCGTCTATCTGCAGAGTGTCGCTGGCGTAAACAAACTTTACTGTTCTCAGCAACGCTAGAAGGTAAAGGTATTGAAGGTTTCACTGAAGATCTTCTGAAAAACCCAGCAGAGATCGATGCTAAATCATCACTGCGTGAACGTAAGAAGATCACTCAATGGTATCACCGCGCCGATTCAGCTAAGCACAAGCTTAATATCCTAAAACATATCATCACAGAGCAAGCTGAACGCAGCATCATCTTCTTGAAGACGCGTGATCGCCTAGGTGAGCTACGAGCTCAACTAGAAAGTGCACAGATTCCATGTGTGTGGATTCAAGGTGAAATGCCTCAAGATCGTCGTAACAACGCGATTTCTCGTTTCCGCGATGGTTCTATCAACGTACTGCTGGCAACTGACGTCGCAGCTCGTGGTATCGATCTTCCTGATGTGAGCCACGTTATTAACTACGACATGCCGCGTACAGCAGATGTCTACCTTCACCGTATCGGCCGTACGGCTCGTGCAGGTAAGAAAGGTAACGCGGTTTCTATCATTGAAGCGCACGATCAGCTAATGATTGAACGTGTGGCTCGTTACACTGAAGATGCGATCAAAGAACGCTTCATCGAAGGCATGCGCCCTACGCATAAGAAAGCCGCGGTAACGAAGAAGAAGAAACCGAAGAAAGAAGACAAGAAAGCGGTCGCGAAGCAAAAAATTGCTAAGAAAAAGA